>DATEAV010000308.1:0-18608 GCA_035288185.1 Anaerolineales bacterium
AGGACACACCTGCCCTACGGGCACGGGCACTGAGTGCCCAGACCGCACACCTGCACCCCGTTCGGGCCGCGAGGCCCCGGCCCGCCGGGGTGCAGGTGGTTGCAGTGCAGGTGGGTGCTGGGTCAGGACGATGCGGCCCCCGACCCCTTCGCTTGCATCCCGGAGCGCCACTTGCACCTGCACTTGCACGCGGGTGCAAGTGCGGGTGAGCGGACGGACCCCCGGCAGTTGCTCCCATTATTCGGGGGACGAGGATCTGCCGGGGGAGGGGTGGTGACCTAAGGAGGCAAGGGGGTGAGGCGGAAGGGCACAAGACATGGAGGACACTGCATCAGTGCAGTTGGATGCGAGGGATGCTTGCGCATGTCCTCGTCCGATTCATTCACAGCCTCACACGATTGATCGAGGGCAGGGCTCCGGGCTCACCCTCCCCGCTCACGGATCAGCCGCCAGAGGCGGTCGTGCTCGTCGGAGGGCGGGACGGCGAGGTCGCTCACGTCCTCGGCCAGGAGAAGGCGCTCGCCGGTCGTATAGAGAAAGATGATTCGGCGCCAGTGTCGCGCCGGGATCGGCCTGGGCAGCCGCTCGAGCGGGCCGAGCTGCACTTTGTAGTACGGCTCTTCCGCCCCCGGGTGATCCTGCTCGTCACGCAAGAGATCGGCCCGCGTCGTGAGCTCGAAGCCGCGCACGGGGGCGATGTAACGAATGGCGTGCTCCTCTTGGCCAAACACGCCAGGCTGGTAGAACGCCATCCAGTCGACCCGGATGGTCTTAGGAGCCGTGCGGATCGGGATGCGATACCAGCCCAAGACGCGCGCGATCTCCAGATCGCGGCGCGCCTTGAGCACAGCCACCAGGATCAGATCGTTGGGTTGGATTTCGAGCATGGCGCCCCCTTTCCCCGAGGCCGTTGATCGGCCACCAGTCCCTAGATCTTCTTCACGAGGCCAACGCGTGAATTGAACTCATCGATCAGCGCATCGATCTCCGGCGCCTGCTTCTGAACGCCAGCCCAATAGCCGGGGTCCTGCCACTGGGCGAGGATCTCTGAGTACGTCCGCCCCTGCTGCTCCACCCAGGTGAAGTACTTCAGGTTGTGAATGCGCCGGCGATCCCCCTGCCGGAGCTCGAGCAGGTGATCGGTGGATTCGCCCAGCAGATAGCGGGCGAAATCGGCCGCGGCATCGATCTCCCCGTATTCGCCCTGCTCCTTGTGCATCTCGCGCAGCCGGCTCTGGTAGAGCTCCATCGAGTCGGTGAGCACCGTCAGGACCACGTCACGGCGGCCGCATTCGTAGTACCGGGCAAACTTGATCGCGGAGAGCAGGTTGGCGATCCCGGAGAACCCGAGCAGGTCGAGCCGGCCCACGAGCGCTTCGGGCACCCCTTTCTTGGCCAGGTAGGCCCTGCCAGCCGCTTCGTTGAAGAGACGGGCCAGGCTGACGACTGCATTGTCGTCGATGGCCACCACCAGGTCGGTGTTGTTCACATTGTGGATCCAGGGGACGTGCTTATCTCCGATGCCTTCGATGCGATGAGCGCCGAATCCGTTCTCGAGCAGGGTCGGGCACTGCAAGGCCTCACTGGCCCCAATCTTGCTCGAAGGGAATTGGCCCTTGAGGTAGTCGCCGCAGGCGATCGTCCCGGCCGAGCCCGTTGTGAGAACCACTCCGCGGTAGACGTCGTCCGGCCCAAGCTCCCCGCGAAGGATTTCCTCCATCGCATGGCCGGTAACCTCGTAGTGCCACAGGTAGTTGCCGAACTCCTCGAACTGGTTGAAGATCATCAGATCCTGGCCGGATCTCCGCAGCTCCCAGCACTTGTCGAAGATCTCCTTGACGTTCGATTCGGTCCCCGGCGTGGCGATCACCTCGCCGGCGATCTTGGAGAGCCATTCAAAGCGCTCCCGGCTCATCCCTTCCGGCAGAATCGCGATCGATTGGCAGCCGAGAAGCGCGGAGTCGTAGGCGCCGCCGCGGCAGTAGTTGCCCGTGGAGGGCCAGACGGCCTTCTGGGAGGTGGGATCGAATTGCCCGGTGACGAGCCGTGGCACCAGGCAGGCAAAGGCCGCCCCCACTTTGTGGGCCCCCGTCGGGAACCATTTCCCGATCGGAGCCAGGATGCGCGCCTCGACGCCCGTCAGGCTGGGCGGGAACTCGAGGTAGTTCACGCCCCCGAACCCGCCTCCCGACGGCGCCGGCCGGTTCTTCCAGGTGATGCGGAAGAGATTGCGGGGGTGAACGTCCCACAGCCCGATCCCGCTCAGCTCCTCCTGGATCTTGGCTGGCGTTTGCGACGGATCTTTCATCTGGGCGAACGTGGGGATGATGATGTTGCGTTCGCGCGCCCGCATAACGGCGCGCACGAGCCTCTCTTCTTCGATGTGCAGGTCGATCATTGCTCCGCTCCGGTTGTGCAGGCGGCCGCCTGCGGATTCTCTCTAGCCCTCAGGTTCTCCGTCGCCGGCCGGTCCCTTCCGGACAATGTAGAGCGGCCTCCCCTTGGCTTCATCGTACAGCCGGCCGATGTACTCGCCCAGGATTCCCAGCGAGATGAGTTGGACGCCCCCCAAGAAGAGCACGGCGATCAGCGTGGTGGCCTGCCCGAAGAATGCCTGGTTGCCCACGAGCCGGAGGGCGATGACGATCGGAATGGCCAGGATGCTGAGCCCCGCGCAGAAGAAGCCGACGAAGGTGGCGATCTGGAGAGGGAAGTAGGAGAAGCTCGTGATGGCGTTCAGCGCCAGGCGAAACATCTTGCGAAACGGGTACTTCGTCTCTCCGATCGTCCGTGCCGCCCGCCGATAGGGGATCCCCACCTGCCGGAAGCCCACCCAGGCGGCCAGCCCGCGTGGGAACCTGTGCCGCTCTCGCATTCCGCGCAGGACCTCGACCACCTGCCGATCCAGCAGCCGGAAATCTCCCGTATCGAGGGGGATCTTGACATCGGTGATCCTGGAGATGAGCCTGTAGAAAAGCGAGGCCGTGACCTTCTTGAACCAGGTCTCACCCTCGCGCACCGCCCTCACCCCATACACCACCTCATACCCCTCCCGCCACTTCGCCACGAACTCCGGGATCACCTCGGGCGGATCTTGCAGGTCGGCATCCAGGATGACGACCGCCCGGCCGCGGCTGTAGTCGGTGCCGGCGGTGATGGCGAGCTGGTGGCCGAAATTGCGGGAGAAGACGACCGGCCGCACGTGCGGATCCCTTTCGGCGAGCGCCAGGATCCGCTCGGTGGAGCCGTCGCTGCTCCCGTCATCCACCAGGACGAGCTCCCAGGGCTCGCCCAAACCCCCCATCACCTCTCTCAGCCGACGGTGGAACTCGTCCACCAGGCCGACCTCATTGAAGACCGGCGCCACCACCGAGTAGGTCACATCGTCTGCCATATGACTTGCCTCCTCACTGGCCGGCCGGTCCGGCCCGCAGGGCTGAGCGCACGGCCTCCAGCTTCGGCTCGATCACCGTCGCCTCTCCCGCCGCCTGCATGGCGGCCTGCACGTCTTTCAGCCCGCTCCCGGTATTGAGGACGACGATTCTTTCCTCCGGGGAAATCAGGCCACCGGCAACGGCCTTCACCAGGCCGGCGTACCCCGCCGCGCCGGCGGGCTCGGCGAAGACCGCCGCTTTCCGGGCAAGGGCGCGCATGGCGGCAAGGATCTCTGCATCGGTCACCGCAAGAACCGCCCCGCCGGTCTCACGAGCGGCGCGCAGCGCCCGCAGGCCGTCGCGCGGAAGGTCCACAGAGATGCTGTCGGCCAGGGTTTGGGCGTGCACGGGCGTGATCACCTCAGACCCGGAGACGAAGGCGTTGTAGATCGCCGCCGATCCTTCCGATTGGATTCCGTAGAGCTTGGGCGCGCGCTCGATCCATCCCAGGGCCACGAGATCCTTGAAGCCCTTGTGCAAGCCGGAGATGATGTTGCCGTCGCCCACTGAGACGAAGACGGCGTCCGGCGAGACCCATTGTAGGGCCGCACGGCCGCCCCGCACCCCGTTCGGGCCGCGCCCTGGCGGGCGCAGCCCGCCGGGGCGGACGGCCTGCGGTTCTGGGCAGGTGTGCGCCCCTACACTTCGCGTAAGTTGTTCGCAGATCTCGAACGCCGCCGTCTTCTTTCCTTCGGCGGTGAAGGGGTTGTAGCCCGTGTTGCGGCAATACCAACCGAATTCGCGCGCCGCCTCCAGCGTCAGATCAAACGCCTGGTCGTAGGAGCCATCGACCAGCAGCACGCGGGCGCCGAACATCAGAAGCTGGGCCACTTTCGCCGGCGGCGCCGTCCGCGGGGCCAAGATCACCGCCGGCATCCCGGCGGCGGCAGCCATTCCGGCCAGGGCAGCGCCGGCGTTGCCCGTTGAGGCTGTGACGACCACCTCCGCTCCCACCTGGCGCGCCCGGGCGACGGCCACCGCGCTGGCACGATCCTTGAAGGAAGCGGTGGGGTTTCGTCCGTCGTCCTTCAGCCAGAGGCGCCGCAGGCCCAGCTCGGCCGCAAGGAGTGGGGGCGAAAGGAGAGGCGTCCATCCCACCGCCCGGAGCGCGGTGCCGTGCAGGCCCGGATCCTCCACCGGGAGGAGGGACAGATAGCGCCAAATCGACTCGTCCCTCGATTCGCCGATCGCCTTTGGAGAGCTCGCGCGCGAGATGGCCTTGTAGTCCAGGAGAACGTCGAGGTTGCCGCCGTCGGCGGGGCAGGTGTAGCTCACGTCGTCGAAGGAGTAGTCTCGCCGGCAGACCGAGCAGTGATAACCGAGGGCGGCCGAGGAGCTCAAGAGTCACTCCTGCTCAAACGGCGTGCCGAGGGAAGCGGGCGGCGACGCCCGCAGGGAACGAAGGGCTCATACCACGATTCGAGGCGCATCGGGCCATTGCGGGTGCTCGCCGTCGCCTGCCCGAATTGCACGAGCGCTCCCTGGAGGACGCCAGAGAGTGAGGATTCGTGGTACAGCGCGATCGGCAGCTGGAAGCATCCGAGATCGAGGGCGGCGAAGTGGAACTCTACAGGTGCCACCGACATCCAACGCCACATCCAGGACGACCGCGAGAACCTGGAACAGCACTTCCACCCCGGTCGAGGTTGGCTTGGCTGCTTCCACCCGGCTCTCCTACTCGGCACGCCTGGCGTCCCGCGATCGGCTCCGGCGCGCAAATACGACGGCCACGGTCGCCTCTAGGCCAACCAGGGCGCGCAGGAAGATCAATGAGTCCACGGGGAAACGGAATCTCGGCGTCCCCCAGAACGGGAGCGTGACCAGAAAGATGTAAGCGATGACGGCCAGCGAGGGCCAGTCGACCTGCCAGGGCGTACGGAGGAACGACAGGGCGGAGAACAGAAGCGTTGGAAACCAGATCAGCGACATCACCGTATCGTTGGCCGTCCAGGATGAGTCAAAAGGGTCGGGCCGGGGCGTCCAGAAATTCACCGCCCTATGGAACACCGCCTCCAGGAATAGCCATGGATGCTGGCGGATTCCCTCCAGGCCAAGCCGGAGGCCTTCCGAGCCCCACGTGTTCTCTGGCAGTTCATGCAGGCGGCCGCGGATCTCCGGCGCATGGTAATACCCGCCCGCCTGGACGACCGGATTCCCCAGGCTGGCATTGCTGCTGGAGAACATGATCCCGCCGTAGCTCGTCACGGGGATGAACGCCCCGAGCACGCGGAGGTTGCGTACGGTCCACGGCGCGAGGGCGACCACGAGACCCGCCAGCGCGAAGCCCCATTGCCGGCCCGACCAACGCCACGGGTGCCCGCGACTCAGAACCACATGAGCGGCCAGCAGGACGAGTGGCAGAAGGAGCATGGTCGGGCGGTTGAGTGCGGCGGCCGCCCACAGAACTCCGGTCAGCAACGCTGGCCAACGATTGCGCGAGCTTGCGGCCCAAAGGAAGCTGCCAACGCTGGAGACGGCCAGCAGCGCGGCGAGACTCTCGGTCACCAGGGAGGCAGAATAGAAGACCGCCGGCGGGTAGACCGTCCACGCGATCCCGGCCCAAAGGGGAGCGTGCGAGCCAGCCCCGTAAAAGGCCCTCCCGGTGAGGAAGAGAACCGGCGCGACGAGCGAAGCGACGACCACCATCGTCCAACGGCCCGCTTCGATCCGGGGCCCCGTGAAGAAGTAGACCAGGGTGAGCAGCCAGGACGCTAGAGGCGGGCGAGTGGCAAAGAAGGGCCCGTCATGCCATCCCTCGCCTGCGAGGAAGCCAGCCGCGATGCCGTGGTAGCCCGGCTCGTCGCCAATCAGGGGCCGGCTGTCGCCGGCGACGAGCGCTAAGTGCGCGCCTCGCACAAGGAGCCCGGCCAGAGTGAGAAGCAGGACCGTCCAGAGGAGTCGACGGCGAGACCATCCGCCATCGGCCTTGCCCGTGCCGGGGCCGTTCGTCGTGTCTGAGCTGCCTGACCCCTTCATGATCCCCGGGACTCCTGATTCATGGTTGTGATGGGGCTTGCTGATCCACCCGGTCTGCCGAGGTCTCCCGCCCCTTTCGCTGAGGGTCTGTGTCAAGAGCCCAAGGGCCGACGAAGCCGCGCATGTCGGTCCGCTCACTCCTGCTCAAACGGCACCCCCAGCGACGCAGGTGGCGAGGCGCGCAGGGAACGCAGCAGGCGGGCGATCGTTCGCCGCACGTTCTCGGGCAGGCTGGCCAACGTTCGCTCGACCCACTCGGCGTTGCCAAGGTTAACGAGAAGGAGCGTCAAGATCATCAACGGGAACGGAGCCACCTGAAGCACCTGCGACGGGATGCCCGGCAATCTCGACTGGAGGACAAGCCCCAACCACTGTAGCAGCGCGAAGAGATAGGCGCCCAGGGCAGCTCGAAGTGGGTTCCAGCCTCCGAAGATCGTGATCGCCAGTGCAATCCAGCCGATGCCGTCCAGCCCGGACTGCGTCCCCATCCAGCCCGCCTTGATGTTGAGGGAAAACGCCGGCCCGGCAATCCCGATGATCGCTCCACCCAGGACCGTGTACAGGTAGCGGAGGCGGTTTATATTGGCGCCGCGCACGAAGGCCGCTGCCGGACGTTCTCCGATCCCCCGAAGGATCAGGCCTGGGCGGGTACGGAAGATCCACAACCAGGCCAGGAAGATGAGGGCATAGCTGGCGTAGGTGATCAGATCCTGGCGGAAGAGAAGCTGCCCGATAATCGGAACGTCCCTCAAGCCGGGGATCGCCCAGCCCGGAAGTCGCGGGCCGGGGAGGTTCATGTAAGGGACCCCCAGGAAGTAGGACAGGTCGCGACAGGCCAGCGCCAATACGAAGCCAACGGCCACCTGAGATTGCTTCAGTGTAATGCTGCTGAATGCCACGATCAGAGCGACCAACGCGCCGATCAGCATGCCGGCCAGGATACCGAGCAGCAGGCTGTTCGACTCGTAGGCGACGGCGAAGCTCCCCACGGCCGAGAGCAGGATCGTCCCGTTCATCGAGAGGTTGATGATCCCAGCCCGCTCGGTAATGGTCTCGCCAACGACGGCAAACAGGACCGGCGCGGCGGCCGCCAGGACCCCGGCGAGCCCCGTCAGGAGGGCGTTCGCATCCATCGCGGCTTCCACTGCAACTTGAGAAATCGCTGGCGTGCGCCCTCACCCAGCAAGACCAACAGCACCAGAAAGCTCTGTAGAACGCCGGAGAAGGATGAGTCCAGCTGGTAGAGGAGCTGGAGCTGGACGCTGCCCGTGTTCAACGAGGCGAAGAAGAACGCCACCGGCGCGGCCCAGATCGCCTGGTAGTTCACCAACATTGCCACGAGCAAGCCCAGGAAACCATACCCGTTGGAGATGTTGGGCAGAAGGCGGTGGTAGACCCCCGTCACCTGAATGGCGCCGGCCAAGCCGGCGAACGCGCCACACAACAGGAAGGCGAACAGGCTGTACTGCCAGGTCGGGACGCCCATGAGGAAGGCGGCCTTCGAGTTCTTGCCAACCGCCTTCAGCCGCAAGCCGAAGTGGGTGCCGCGCAGCAAGAGGAAGACACACAGGATGGCGAGGATCGACAGCGCTAACGACCAGGGGCTCAGTTGCATGTCGGGAAGACTTGGCAACCACAATGTGCGGTCGAACGGCTGCGTCCCCGACATCGAGCCGGTGCCGGGCCTCTTCCAGGGTCCGAAGACCAGGTAGATCGTCAGCGCGGTCGAAACGAAATTCAATCCCAGGCCGCCGAAGATCTCGTTCACGCCGCCGAAGGTCTTGAGGGCGCCGGCCACGCCTGCCCACAGTGCGCCGCCCACGGCGCCGGCCAGGATGCCCAGGGCGATGATCAGCGCGGGCGGGAACCCCGTATCCTGGAGCGAGCGCAGCATCCCGGTGGCGAAGATCGCTCCCAGGACCATCTGTCCTTCCACGCCGATATTCCACAACCCGGCCGAGAACGTGATCAGGACCCCGGCGGAGGTCAGCAAAAGAGGCGACCAGGAGATCAGCAGGTTCTCAAGGTTGCTGGACGAGCCGAATGCGCCCCGCAGGATGCTCGCATAGGCCCCAAGTGGTGGCGCCCCGACAGCCACCAGGATGAGAGTCGTCAACAGCAACGCCGCCACCAGCGCGCCGAGCTGAAAGGCGACATGGATCCAGAGGCTCTTCCTCATGCAGCCTTCCCCGGTTTGAGCTCCGGCGCGCCTTTCCCGCCGATCAGCTGGCCGAGCATCTCACTAGTGAGCCCTCCGGCGTCCAGCGGCGAGGTTACCTTCCCGCCGAAAAAGACAAGCACGCGGTCACTGTAGTGCAGGGTCTCTTCCAGGTCGGATGAAATGAAGAGGATGGAGGTGCCTTGTCTGCAGCGCTCTTTCAGCTTCGACCAGATGTAGATCGTGGACTCGACGTCCAGGCCACGTGTCGGATGCTCGAGCAGCAAGAGGGCCAGGGGCTCGCGCAGCAGCGCCAGCAAGGCGCGCTGCTGATTCCCACCCGAGAGCGCTTCGACCCGGCTGGTGGGCGTCCCGTGAATGTTGAAATCCTCGATCCGCTTCTGGGCCAGCTGCCGGGCCGCGCGCCAGTCGACGAGGAAGCCTCGCGCCTCCTCCGCCAGCACGAAGTGCTCGGTGAGATTGAGGCCGGTCGCCAGGCCTTCCTCGAGGCGCGACGCCGGCAAGAACGCCGCCCCGTGACGCTTGAACGCGTGATAGGAGCGGCCGGTCAGGTCCTTGCCTCGCAGGACGATGCGTCCACCCACCGTCCGCACCAGACCGGCCACCGAGCGGAGGAAGAGGCCTTGGCCGCTGCCCTCCATCCCGGCCAGGCCGATCACCTCTCCGGAAAGGACCTCCAGCGACAAACCGCGGACCTTGAGGCGGTAGTCCTCCACCGAGAGATCCTTGAGGCTCAGCGTGATCTCTTGCCCGGGGCAGGGATTACGGGCCTCGACCTCGATAGCCTTGCCGAACATCATCTCGACCAGCTTGCTGGTTTCATACGGCGGTCGGACTTCCCCGACCAGATGTCCCTGGTACAGCACAGCCGTGCGGTGGCAAAGCCCCTCGACGTCTTCGAGCTTGTGGGAGACGAATAGGACGGTCTTGCCCTGCTCGGCCAGGAGTCGAAGGGCGGCGAAGAGCTTCTCCTTCTGCACTGCGCTGATGCCGGTCGTCGGTTCATCGAAGATGAGGACACGCGCTCCCCACCACAGCAAGCGCAGGATTTCGAGTTGCTGGCGTTCTCCGACTGTGAGTGAGTCGACGTAGGTCTCCGGGTCGAGGGCGAACCCGAATTGGTCGGCGAGCATGCGGAAGCCCTGGGCCGCGGCCGACCGGTCTGGAAACAGGCCGCCCGCGCGTCCCAAGACAAAATCATCGATGATGCGCAGGGGCGGGAAATCCAGCGGATCTTGGTGCAGCATGCCGACGCCGTGCCGGATCGCATCCGCCGGGGAGTGGATGAGCACCGGTCGGCCGTCGAGCAGGATCTCACCGCTGTCCGCCCGTATGAATCCAGACAAGACCTTCATCAACGTGCTCTTGCCGGCGCCGTTCTCCCCCAGGATGCCCTGGATGGTCCCGGCCGGGATGCTCAGATTGATGCCGACGCTGGCCCGCACGGGGCCGAATGTCTTGTGGATATCCCTGAGTTCGACGTCCATCACGCGGGTCCGGAAAGGGGGGAAGGCTTACGCCTTCCCCCTTCCCTGATCTGAGAGCCTACTCTGAAACGCTCTGGCCTTCCATCCCCTCCAGCAGCGCGGGCAGGTACCAGACCTGCTGATCGGTGCCGACCTCACCGTCTGCCAGGTAGGGTGCTCCGTCCTGCAGGTTGATCGGGCCGGTCCAGAGGTTCAAGCCGCCGGCCAAGGCAGCGATGAACTCATTGAGGCTGGTCGTGGCCTCCGCGCTCAGGGCCGGACCGGTGACGAAGCCGACCGCGCTGGTGTCCGGATTGTTGATGTCGGCCCAGTCGGGTCCGTTCCATTGGAAGTTCGAGGTGAAGGTGCCGTCCAGGGCGCTGGCGATAGTCGCCGCGTAAGCCGGGCCCCAGTTGAAGTACGGCACGCCGAGGCAGATCGCGGGAGCCTGGTCGCAGGCGCCCTGGAAGTCATACGGGATCGCCCAGACGGCCTGGCCGGCGTCGCTCAGGCGCTGGGCCTCCGTCAGGGCCTCGGTGGTGTCGATGCCCGAGATGACCACATCGTAGCCGCTGTTGAAGAAGTCGTCCGCAACCTGCGTCGGGTCGGAGGTCACGCCGGGGATGTTGAACCAGAAGCCGATCCAGGTCACACGGAAGGCCAGGTCGGCCGGGTCGTTGCCGAGCACTTCGGTCCAGCAGTAGCGGGCGCCGAGGTAGGCCGAGGAGGCCAGGCGGCGCGTCTCGTCGTTGATCAGCGGGCCGAGGTACCCGATCTGTCCGGTCTGGGACGTCAGGGCCGCGGCGCATCCGGCGATCATCTTGCCGTATTCCATGCGGCCCATGATGTTGACCATGTTGTCGATGGGGGTATAGCGTTGGCCGTCTTCCCAGACCTGGTCACCCGAAGCCATGATCACCGGCACGTCTGGATTATCCTGGGCGAAGATGGTGGACTCATCCAGCATGTCGTCCGAGTTGAAGATGATCAGCTCGGCGCCCTCCTGGACAAGCTGCCCCGCCAGCTGCGAGGCGGTCGTCCCGGGATAGGCTGGCGAACCGGAGTAGACGTTCTCGAGGTAGATCATCCGGGTGCCGGGGATCTGCTCCTGAACGTAGAGGCCGGCTTCATAGTGCGCCTGGCTCCAGCCGTGGTCATTGGCCGGGCCGACCAGGAGCATCCCGAAGACGAACTCCTCGGGCGGCGCCTCGGTTTCTGGCGGTGCTTCGGTCTCGGGTGGTGCTTCGGTCTCGGGCGGCGCTTCGGTCTCGGGCGCGGGCGCTTCGGTTGCGGCCCCGCCGCAGGCGGCGATAAGCATGGCGAAGATCACAAACAATCCACAGATTCGCCACGTCCTTCTGCTTGGCATCTCTAACTCCTCCTGGTTGTCGTTGAAGTCCGGTGAAACATTCCGCAGATCAATGCCGGGTGAGAGACCACCTCCTTTCCTGCCACGACCTGGCGGGCCACTCAGGGGACGATCCACGTGCCGGTCTTGCCTTCCAGGGCCCGCTCGATGTTGCCCGGGTCGGTGATCAGGGCCTGCTTGCCTCCCTGCTCCAGGTAGCTGACGATCGCCTGGATCTTGGGAGCCATGCTCCCCTTGAGAAAGTGCCCTTCGGCCGAGTACGCTCGAGCCTCGGCCAGCGACATCCGATCCAGCCAGCGCTGGCCAGGCTTATTGTAGTTGATAGCGACTTTCTCCACCGCCGTGGTGATCAGGAATAGGTCGGCCCCGATGCTCGAGGCCAGGATCGCCGCCCCGAAGTCCTTATCGATCACCGCTTCCACGCCGGTGAGGCGCCCCCGCTCGTCCTCCACCACCGGGATACCGCCGCCGCCGGTGCTGATGACGACATACCCCGCTCGAATCAGGGCTTCGATCGCGTCGCGCTCGATGATCCTCACGGGGATGGGCGACGGCACCACCCTCCGCCAGCCTCGGCCGGCATCTTCCACCACTGCCCACCCGTCTGCCTGGCGGTGGCCCACGGCGATCGGCTCGTCCATAAAGGAGCCGATCGGCTTGGAAGGGTTCTGGAAGGCCGGGTCGTTGCGGTCGACGAGCACCTGAGTGACGACCGTGGCCGCCTGCCTGGCGATGCCGCGTGCCAGGAACTCATTGTACAGCGCCTGCTGGAACATGTAGCCGATCGCGCCCTGGGTATCGGCCCCGCAGTAGTCGAGCGGCACCGGGTGCAGCTCGTGGAGCGAGAGCTCGGCCCGGCGCAGGATAAAGCCCACCTGCGGCCCGTTGCCATGCGTGACGACGACGTCCCATCCGGCTTCAATCATGCCAGCGATGTGCCCCATCGATTCCACGGCAGCCGCGTATTGATCGGGGATCGTCTGATGGTTCTTGTCCTTGATCAGCGAATTGCCGCCAACCGCGACCACCGCCACTTTGCGCTTCTTCTCTGCCTTGGCCATCTTCCCGCCTCTCCTAGGATCGCATGCTGAGGGCCATGACGGCCTTCTGAACGTGCATGCGGTTCTCGGCCTCGTCGTAGACTACGCTCTGCGGGCCGTCGATCACCGCGTCGGTCACCTCGATATTCCGGTCGGCGGGAAGCGGGTGCATGTAGATCGCATCCGGCCTGGCCAGCCCCATCTTGCGCTCGTCGGTGATCCAGTGGGAATACTTGCCGATGATCCTGGCTCCTTCTTCCGCATCCGCGGTATGAACCATCGCCCCCCATGATTTGGCGTAGACGACGTCGGCGTCCTGGAACGCCTTCTCCATACTGTCGGCGTCGGAAATCACTTCGAAGCCGGTGCCGGCCCTGCGCGCCTCCTGGCGGGCCTGCTCCATCACCTCGGGCATCAGCTTGAACTCCGGCGGGTGGGCGAGCACTACGTCGAGGCCGAAGCGCGGCATCTGCAGCAGGAGCGACTGCGGCACCGACATCGGCTTCTGGTAGGAGGCGGCGTAGGCCCACGACACAATCATCCTCTTTCCCTTCAGATCTCGGCCTTTCTTCTCCATCACGGTCATCAAGTCGGCCAGGATCTGGAATGGGTGGTAGACCTCACACTGCATGTTCAACACAGGGACGCGCGAGGCTCGGGCCACGTCGTTCAGGTATTTGTTGCCGACGCCCCAATCCACATGCCGGATGGCGATGCCGTCAAAATAGCGGCCGAAAATCTCGCCGATCTCCTTGGGCGTGTCGCCATGGGCGATCTGGGTGGTCTTGGATTCGATGAAGGCGGCGTGGCCCCCCAGTTGGGCCATACCCGCCTCGAAGGAGCCGCGGGTGCGGGTGCTACTGAAGAAGAAGAGCATCGCCAGCACCTTATCGCGCAGGTAGGCGTGCGGCTCGCCCAGGGCTCGTTTGCGCTTGAGGTCGAAGGCCACGTCCAGGACGGTCTCCACCTCTTCGCGGCTGAAATCCAGGTCGGAGATCAGGTCGCGGCCACGGAGGTCGGTTTGCATTCGATCACTCGGTCCCTTTCTAGTTGACTCGGAAAGTATCCGCTGGTGATCGGTGATCAGTGATCGGAGGTTGGTTCCCGGGCACAATGGCACCCGGCCGCGAGGGCATGAGGTGCCTGGCTGACCCCGTGCCCGAGTCCCCGATAGCCGTGTAGCCAATCACTGAGTGACCGATCACCGAGTAACCGATCACCGAACTAACCGATCACCGTTCACTTTCCTGCCCTACTCCATCCCTCCCAGCACGAGCGCCAGGAGGGCCATCCGCACAACGACGCCGTTGAACGCTTCTTCCCAATAGCGGGCGTGGCGCGTGGCGTCCACTTCCTCGAGGAGCTCGTCCATGCGGGGCAGCGAGTGGAGGATGATCGCGTCGGGCTTGGCCTTGCGCATCAGGGCCCTGGTCACCTTGTAGTTGGCAGGGGTGAGCCCGACGTCGCCCTGGCGCTCATCGCGCGACTTGGTGTAATCCGGCTGGACGACCGGCTCCATATAGACCACGTCCGCCTCGGCGATCGCCTTCTCGACGTGCGGCAGCTCTTTGTAGTTCAGATTGAGCTCGTCGAGCTCCTTCTTGAACTCCGGTGTCAGCGACATCTCCGGCGGCGCGACGTAGGTGGCGAAGATGTCGAACTGGCTCATCGCATACGACATCGAGTGCATCGTGCGCATGCGCATATCGCCGATCAGGAGGAAGTTCAGGCCGTCGAGCCGTCCTTTCTCCTTCCAGATCGTATACAGATCGGTGAGCACCTGGGTGGGATGCTCGCCCCAGCCATCGCCTGCGTTGATCACCGGAATGGACGCCCAGCGGGCCGCCTCGGCGGGCGCTCCTTGCTGGAAGTGACGCATCACGATCACGTCGCCGTAGTACTCGAGCATGTGGACCGTGTCTTTGATCGACTCCTGATAGAAGTCGCCGGCCCGGGTCATCTTGGCGTCGGAGAAGCCCGTCACGGCGCCTCCCAGCCGCAGCATGGCCGCTTCGTGCGCCAGACGTGTGCGGGTGCTCGGCTGATAGAAGGCCGTCACCAGAGTCTTTTCCTTGAGAAGGTCGCTCCGTTTCCGGTCGCGGGCGATCGGGGCCAGGCGGTCGGCCGCCTCGAACACGCGGAAGAACTCCGAACGTTCAAATCCCTTCAGCGACAGGATGTCGCGTCCCATGAAACTGCGCATTGATTTCACTCCTTGTCTGAACTGACTCGGACGCCGGCGAAATCCCGGCGAAACGAGTGCGGGAAACGCTATTCTTCCGCCGTGCCGGACCTACCCGCCTGGGCCGGATGGCCGATTCGCCTCAAGACGTGGAAGCGGAAGATCCCGGGAAGGAAGTAGCTGAGCGAATGATCGATCACCCGTCCATCACGCCCATACAGGCCGGCCTCAAAGCGGAGCAAGACATCGCCGCGCTGGATGCTCAGATGCCGGGCGATCTCCGGCGCGGCCGAGGCGGCGGTGATCTCCGTCCGCGAGACGCCGAGGGGAGGATCGCCGCGGCGAAGAAGCAGGTCGAGCACGGAGCCACGGAAGCTCTCCCGCAATTCGCGCTCGGAGAGGATGGCGGCAGGCAGCGTATCGATGAGGAAGGCGACCGGCCGACCTTCGGCGGCGATCACCCGAGAGACCTCCAGAAGATCGTCCCCTTCGGCGATCCCAAACTGCTGGGCCTCGTCTGAGGTCGAGGGGCGCCGCGCCACCGTGCGCGCACCCATCTGGACAGGCAGCCCCTTGCGCGCCGCAAGCGTCTCGATGCTCTCGAGCACCTCCAGCCCGCTCTCGATGAGGGGAGGCCTCCGCCGAACAAACGTGCCCACGCCTTGCCGCCGGACCACCAACCCTCGCTCCTCGAAGGCGCGCATCGCCTCGCGCAGCGTCGCCCGCGAGACTCCGAGGCACCGCGCCAGGGCCGGCTCGGAAGGCAGCAGGCCGCCCTCCGGCGTCCCCGCCACGACTTCGGCCAGGGCTTCGGCCGTCCGCTGGTAGAGGGGCCGACGATTGTCACGCCTCTCTGGCGGGAGCTTCGCCATCGCGGTTCCGGCCTCCCCCTACCCGGGCGGCTCGGCGACAGGGATGATCCTCATGCGGGTGACATCGACCAGGCCGAGATCGGAGATGCGGAGCTCGGGGATCACAACCAGCGCCAGAAGGCTCAATTGCATGTTGGCATTGTTGAGGGCGCAGCCGCACTCGCGAATCGCTTCGAGGACTCGCCGGGCCTTTTCCGCAACGATCTCGGCCGGCTCGTCCGACATCAGCCCGGCGATCGGCAGCTCCACGCAGGCTGCCACCTTCCCATCTTGCACGACGACCTGCCCGCCGCCCACTCGGGCCAGCTCGTTGCCGGCGGCCGCCATGGACCCCTCATCCGTGCCGACAAGGATCATGTGGTGCGAGTCGTGGGCGACGCTGGAGCCAAAGGCGCAGCGCCCCTGGAAACCGAATCCCGACACCAATCCCATCTGGATGTTGCCCGACCCCCGGTGCCGCTCCACGAGAGCCACCTTCGCCAGGTCCGACGAGGGATTGAGGCGGATCTCGCCCCCCTCGGGCTCCAGGATCATCTCGATGTGCCGCGTGGGGGCCTGGTTCTCAATCACTCCGATGACGTGGGCGCGCACCTTGCCCCCCGCCGGCGCGTGGATGGAGAAGTCTTCCGCCCGCAGGGGGCGGGCCAGATGCACCGACGCCTTGACGTGGTCTGGGTAGGCGTACGGCGCTAGATTGAGGAGCAGCTTCCCACGCTCAGCCGCCAGCCGACCGCGGGCGAGCACCATCTCCGCCTCGAAGTGCGCAAGATCCCGCACCAGCACCAGATCGGCAAAGCGGCCGGGGGCGATCTGCCCCACGTCTCGGGCGACCCCAAAGTGCTCGGCGGTATTGAGTGTCGCCATCTGGAGGACGGTGATTGGCGGCGCGCCCTGGGCGATCGCGTGCCGGACGACGCGGTCCATGTGTCCCTCGTCGACCAACGTGCCCGAGTGGCTGTCATCGGTGACCAGGAGGAAATGCCGGGGGTCGAGCCCGCCGCGGGTGACCGCCTGGATCTGAGCGGCTACATCGTGCCAAGCCGACCCGAAGCGCATCATCACTTTCATCCCTTGGCGCGCGCGATCGATTGCGTCTTCCAGACGAGTCCCCTCGTGATCGTCTTCCGGTCCCCCGGCTACGTAGCCGTGGAACGGGAGGCCGAGATCGAGGGAGGCATAGTGCCCACCGATCACTTTGCCCGCCTTGCGCGCCTCCGCCATTTCCGCGTGCACATGTGACTCACTTCGAATGACGGCGGGGAAGGTCATCATCTCCCCCAGCCCAATCACCCCCGGCCAGCGCATGGCCTCCGCCACGTCGGCGGGGCCGATCGCCGCTCCGGGCGTCTCCAGCCCGGGCGCCGAGGGCACGCACGAAGGCATCTGCACCCAAACGTGGATGGGCTGGGCGTTGGCCTCGTCGACCATCATGCGCACGCCGGGCAGCCCGAGGACATTGGCGATTTCGTGGGGATCGATGAACATCCCCGTCGTGCCATGGGGGAGGACGGCGCGGACGAATTCGGTGACGGTGAGCATCCCCGATTCGACGTGCATGTGGCCGTCGAGCAGGCCGGGAACTAGGTGGCGGCCATCGGCCTCGATCACCCGCGTCTCCGCACCGACGGCGTGCCGGGCGTCGGGCCCGACGTAGGCGATCCGTTCGCCGAACACAGCCACATCGGTGCCGGGGAGGATTTCCCCGGTCTGGACGCAGACCCAACGGCCGTTTCGGATCACCAAGCTGGCCGCTCGCCGCCCCATGGCGACGTCGACGAGCGAGCGGGTCATCGCGGCCCAGTCTGCACCCGTCATCGGGACTCACCTGGCTGGAGAATTGGGGATGCGCTCAAGAGGCTTCCGCCGGCCTGATGGCGCCAGTCTATCACCGGCGTCGTGGAGCGTCAATTGTCAGACAACATGCCCGCCGGGGGAGTTTCGTCCGAGGCGGATGGTACGACTTCGTCTCGGTTAACGAGATCTCCTTGGAGCTCCTGTTACGCGCAAGCCACCGACGGTGTTACTACGCCCCTCAGAGCCTGTGAACTAGTCCCTAATCGACCGACCAGGACGCTTCTCCCCGGCCGGCGCGTGTCTCCCCCTCTCCGCTTTCGCAGCACGCGCGGGAGGAATCCTTACAAGCGGAGCCCCAAAGGGGTGCTGCGCGAAGGGGGTTGGGGGGCCGTCTCGCCCCGGCGGGCCGCCTGGTCTCGCGGCCCGAACGGGGTGAGGCGGAAAGGTACAAGACCTTCGGGGCGCTCCGGCTGTGCACATGGACGAGAAGGGTCCTTGCGCACGTCCTCGTCCGATTCATTCACAGCCTCTGAGCGCCGTTCTACTCCCGGAGACCCCCACGCTTGTGTTGAGGCGCGAAGGATCTCGTTCCTGGCAATGTAGTCAAGATCACTGAGAACGAGATCCTTCGGGCCTCCGTAGGTCTGAGGGCCCGTCCATGGCGCCAAGGACGGCCCTCAGGATGACGTTAACCATGAGGATTCCCACAAGTGGGGAGAAAGCAAATCACTGATTGCTTCCCCAATCCCTGATCACCGATCACCGATAACCGATGATCTCCGCGTCCTCCGCGGACTCTGCGGTGATGAAGACACCGCCGGCCGCATCACTCGCGGGCCGACGGTGTGAATCGGAGAATCGAGCGTCCTACGGCACCTCCCGCTGCGCGGACCTTAGCGTGTTCTGCAGCAGAAGCGTAATCGTCATCGGGCCGAAGCCGCCCGGCACGGGCGTGATCGCCCCGGCCACCTCAACTGCCTCATCAAAGGCGACATCCCCAACGAGGCGATAGCCGCTCTTGGTCGTCGGATCTTCCACGCGATTGGTGCCAACGTCGATGACATACGCGCCTGGCTTGATCCAATCGCCGCGAATCATCTGCGCCCGCCCGATGGCCGCGATCAGAATATCCGCCTCGCGGCAAACCCCGGCGAGATCTTTCGTGCGCGAATGGCAGATGGTGACGGTGGCGTCTTCTTTCACCAGAAGCAGCGCCGCGGGCATCCCCACAATGTTCGACCGGCCGCAGACGACGGCCTTGGCGCCCGAGAGCTTGGCGCCGGCCTTCTTCAATAG
>DATEAV010000309.1:0-5947 GCA_035288185.1 Anaerolineales bacterium
TCGGGGGTTATCTGCTCTACCGTCAACTTCGCCCCGCAACCGCCCGCCTCGCCCGGCTGCGCGAGTATTGGGACGACCCTTCGGCGCATGCCGACTGGGCCATCCGCGCCGGAGAGCGCTGCGGCGAAGCTCCTTTTCTCATGCCCACCGACGGATACATCGGCTTCTTCTGGGGAGATTCCTTCCGACCGGGTCATCGCCACCAGGGCCTGGATATCTTCGGCCCCAGCGGCCCGGATGGGCTCGGCCAGACGCCCGTCGTCGCGGCCTACGACGGCTATATCACCCGGCTGCCCGATTGGCGCGCCTCGCTGATCCAACGCCTCCCCCGTGATCCCCTCCAACCCGGGCGCCAGATCTGGATTTACTACACTCACCTGGCCGACCCGTCAGGCGCCTCGTATATCGCGCCCGAGTTCCCGCCCGGCACCGCGCAGGCCTTCGTTCGCGCCGGCGCCTTGCTCGGCTATCAGGGCAATTACTCGGCCGACCCCGATAACCCCACCGGCCTTCATCTCCACTTCTCGATCGTCCGCGACGACGGCCAGGGCCACTTCACCAACGAGCTCGACATCTCCAACACCCTCGACCCTTCCCCCTACCTGGGGATCGAGGTCAACGCCTCGCGCGTCGGCCCGTCTCCGGCCATCTGCCTCGACGGCCCGTCTCCCCAGGCGTTCCTCTTCCGCCCCTCTCCCTCGCGCGGCAACACCACCCCATAGGAGGGGGCTGTCTCGCTCCGTTTTCCGTCGCCGTCCCGGAGAGCACGTGAGACTCTTCCTGCGGTTTTGCAGGGATAATGCGACCCTAAGATGAGGAGGCTCGATGAATTCCTTTCATGAACAGGTTGTGGTGGTCACTGGCGCCGGCCGGGGGATCGGGCGGTCGCTGGCGGAAGCCTTCGCCGCCCGCGGGGCGCGCCTCGCCGTCAACGACATCTCGCCCGCCGGGCTGGATGAGACGCTCGCCCGCCTCAACGCCTCGGGCGCGACGGCCAGGCCTTTCATCGCCGATGTCGCCTCGAAGATGGCCGTCCACGCCATGGTCGAGGCGGTGAGCGAGGCCTTTGGCCGCATCGACATCCTCATCAACAACGCCGGCGTTGAGCCCCACGCCAGTATCCTGGATCTCGATGAATGGGACTGGGATCGCACGTTGGCCGTAAACCTGAAGGGGCCCTTCCTGCTCACGCAGTCGGTGGGCCGCCTGATGTCCCGGCAGGGCGGCGGCGTCATCGTCAATATCGCCTCGATCGCCGGGCGGGCTCATGGCCTGATGGACCGCGCCGCCTACGTCGCCAGCAAGACGGGCCTTGTCGGTTTCACACGCGAGGCGGCCAGGGAGCTGGCGACATATAATATCCGCGTCAACGCCGTGTGCCCGGGCGTCATCGAGACCGAGATGACCGCGGCCCTCCGGCAGGATCCGGCGATGGTCGCCCGATGGCTCGCCGATATCCCCCTCCACCGCCTCGGCTCCCCGGCCGACGTGGTAGGCCTGGTGCTCTTCCTTTGCTCTTCGGAGGCCGCCTACCTCACCGGCCAGGCGATTAACGTCGACGGCGGAAAGGTGATGTCCTGACATGCCCTACGTCGTCTGCGCCGAAGAAGTTGAAGACCGCTGGGTGGCCCACGTCCCGGATCTCCCGGGGTGCTTCGCCAGCGACAAGGAACGCGATGAGGCCATCAACGCCGTCCCCGCCGCGATCCAGGAGTATGTGGCCTGGTGCTCGGGCCACGGCCTGCACGTCTCCGGCATCTCGGGGCCGATGGTCGTCGATGAGGTCATCCGCAGCTGGATGTACGAAGACGACTACGAAGTGAATGCGTTCTTCGCCGCCGACCGCCCGCCGATCCTGCCCGACGAGGTCGCGGAAATCCAACTGCTGCTGAGCGCCACCCGCAGCGACTTGTCGTCGGCCGTCGCGGACCTCGATGAGGAGGCTTTGCTCAAGGAGCTCGCCGGCGAGCGCTGGCCGGTCGCCGGCATCCTGGGCCACCTCGCCGGCTCAGAGTGGTGGTACCTCGACCGCCTCGGCCTGGCCTTCTCGCGCGCCGACCTTCCTGAAGACCCCTTCGAACGGCTTCGCACCGTCCGCGATCACCTGCTCGCCTCGTTGCCCGTCCTCCCCAGACGCCTCGGCGTCGTCACTCTGGGCGGGGAGACCTGGTCGGCCCGCAAGGTGATCCGGCGGACGCTTTGGCACGAGCGCAATCACACCCATCACATCCTCAGGCTCCGAACCCGGCTCGCCTGATCCTGGAGATCCCCGCAGGGAGAACCCGATGCCTCCAACCTCGATCCTCACCGAGATCCGCGGGCGCGTAGGGCTCGTCCGCCTCAACCGGCCCGAGGCCCTCAACGCGCTCAACCGCGAGCTCATGCAGGCCCTGGCCGAGGCTTTGCGGGCCCTCGACGCCGATCCCGCCATCGGTGCCATTGTGATCACCGGCAGCGACCGCGCCTTCGCCGCCGGCGCCGATATCAAGGAGATGGCCGAGGCCTCCTCCGTGCAGATGCTCTCCTCCGATCTGATCTCGCGCTGGGACGAGATCCCGCATGTGCGCAAGCCGATCATCGCCGCCGTCTCCGGTTGGTGCCTGGGAGGCGGCTGCGAGCTCGCCATGGCCTGCGACATGGTCATCGCCTCCGAAACGGCCAGGTTCGGGCAGCCCGAGATCAATATCGGCGTTATCCCGGGGGCGGGCGGCACCCAGCGCCTCACGCGGGCCGTCGGAAAAGCCGTTGCCATGGAGATGGTGCTCAACAACCGCACGCTCAGCGCGCAGGAGGCCCTCACGTACGGGCTTGTCAATCGCGTCGTCCCGCCGGAGGCCTATCTTCCGGAGGCACTCAACCTCGCCGCCGAAATCGCCGCCCGCGCCCCCCTCGCCGTCCGATTCGCCAAGGAAGCGGTGAACCACGCCTTCGAATCGTTCCTCAGCCAAGGCGTCGCCGACGAGCGCCGGGCCTTCTATTTCCTTTTCAGCACCGAAGACCAGAAGGAGGGCATGCAAGCCTTCATCGCCAAGCGCAAGCCCGAGTGGAAGGGGAGGTGAGGCCGGCGTAGGCGCCTGCCATGCTCACCTATCGGGATCTCACGACCCGCCTGCGCGATCTCGGCCTCGGACCCGGGGGCCGCGTGATCGCACACGTCTTCCTCCCGGCCCTCGGCCCCATCGTCGGCGGAGCGGAGACCGTCTTGGGAAGCCTGCTGGCCAGCTGTGACATCCTGCTCATGCCCTCCTTTACCTACCAGACGATGGTCACGCCCGCCACCGGCCCTCCCGAAAACGGCCTCTCCTACGGTTCCGACCCCGATCAAAACACGCGGGCCGAGTTCTATCACCCCGACCTCTCCCCGGATCCCGCCTTTGGCGAGGTCGTCGAGGCGTTGCGCACGAAGCCCGGCGCGCTCCGATCCCGTCACCCGGTCCTATCCTTCGTCGGCCTGGGCGCCGACGAAGGCATCAACGCCCAGACCCTGGACGCCCCTCTGGCGCCCATTAGCTGGCTGGCTGAGCAAGACGCCGACGTCTTGCTCCTCGGCACCACTCACATCTCCAACGTGTCGCTGCACTACGCCGAGCATCTCGCCGGCCGCAAACAATTCCTGCGCTGGGCGCTCACCCTGGAAGGCGTCGTCGCATGCCCTTCGTTCCCCGGATGCTCCGACGGCTTCGAGGCCATCCAGCCCCACCTCGACGGAATTCCGCGACTCGCCCGCATCGGCGCCGCGGAGGCGCAGCTTATCCCCCTCCGAGACCTCGTTCACGTCGCCGTCTCTTGGATCCGTCACGACCCGCGCGCCCTCCTTTGCGACCGCCTCACCTGCGAGCGCTGCAGCGACATCCGCGCCGCCGTGCGCGTGGCGCCGTGATGGGGACGCGTCCGGGCGCATCCTTGCTGCAGCGATCGCTGATCGCCGCCCGTTCACGCCTCAGAGCCTTTGAACTACTCTCCGAGGAGATGCCGTGGGATCGTTCTCCATGGTTAGAGCAACCTTGAGCGACCCCCACCCCCAGCCCCCTCCCCCGGCAGTCGCTAGAATCGCAAAACCGACGGACGTCTGCCGGGGGAGGGGAAGTTCACTGAGGAGGAAGGGGGCGACTGCGCCGCCCCCTTCCTCCTCAGACCTCCAATTCCCCATCTCCGCTTGCGATCAACGCACAATAGAGGCATGGCAAGCAAGAAGAGAGCATAGGAGATGGCCGCTGCACACCCGCAATTCGACGAGCAAGATGCCTACACAGGATGTCCTCGCGATTCATTAATAGGTCCTCAGAACGGCGAAGTGATCGGTGATCAGTGAACGGGGATCGGGACCAGCCTTGGGAAAGTCCTGAGTGACCACGGCCCTGGTGCTCGGCGCCACGGGATTCATTGGGGGGCATATCGCTCTGGCCGCACTGCGCGAGGGCTGGGAGGTGCGCGGCCTGCGGCGAACGCCTGGGTCGACGGGGCACATCGGCCACGCGCCTGTGCAGTGGTTCCAGGGGGATCTCGACCAGCCGCCAAGCATCGCCGAGCCTTTCCAGGGGGCCGAGATCGTCTTCCACGCCGCCGGCTACTATCCACGCTCCAGCCGCAGAGTCGCCGAGCAGGTGGCCCGTTCGGTCCGGCAGACGCGCGCAGTGATCGAGGCCTGCCGGCGCGGCGGATGCCACAGGCTGGTCTACACATCTAGCCTGACGACGATCGGGCATCCGCAGCCGCCTGCGCGCCTGGCCGATGAGCGCGACCTCTACGAACCGGGCTCGCTCGCCCGCTCGGCCTACTACGAGTGCAAGTACGCCATGGAGAGCGAGGCCTTCCGCGCCGCGCCCTCGCTCCCGGTTGTCGTCGTCAACCCCACCGCCGTCTTCGGCCCTGGGGACCAGCCTGGGGGTATCGCCTCGATCCTGGTTGCGGTCGCACGCGGATGGGGGATCGCCTGGGTCGAGGCGGCAGTCAACGCAGTGGATGTGCGCGACGTCGCCGCGGCGCACGTGCGCGCCGCTCTCGACGGCCGGCCGGGTGAGCGCTACATCCTCGGCGGTCACAACCTCACCCTGCGGGAGCTTCTCACGCTTGCCGCTCGTCTCGCCGGGGTTCCGCCTCCGCGCCTACGCCTCGGCCTGCGCTGGATCGACCTGGCCGTATGGCTCGGCGATCTCTTCCCACCCCTCGACTTCGCTGGCAACCATCTACGCGCCATTCGGCGCTGGCAAGGCTACGATTGCTCGAAGGCCGCTCGCGAGCTCGGCCTCAGGCCTCGCCCTCTGGAAGAGACGTTGCGCGATGCCCTTGCCTCTGTGCGGAAAGGGGACAGGTGATCAGAGATCAGTGATCAGTGATCAGTGATCGCTGGTAGATCTCCTACCGTTCGAAGCCTTTCCACTGATCACTGAGTAACTGATCACCCTGTGCTCCAAGATCAGGGTTCCCGGCCGTCTCCGGCTTCCCTACGTCCGCGCCTCACCGCCAGCCGGAGGCCCGCGGCGTTCTGTGGTATGATACCGCCCGGCCGCCGACGGCCTGCCAAACACGATGCCCGCCCAAGAGAAGATCACCATCATCGAGGGGCCTCCGCCGACATTTGAGGCCGCCACCGAACCCTGGCTCTTGGGTCTCGTCGAAGGCCCATCGCCTTCCCGCGTCGTCCTCTGCCGACTGCGCACCTTCAACGGCCCCGCTCTTGTCGAGCGTTGCTTTCGCGCATGGCGCAATTGCCAGTCAGCGGCGTTGGAGTTTCGCTCCGACGACGGCCTCACTCAGCAGGCGCAGATCGTCGCCGCTCGCTGGGCCGATATGGAAGACGGGCAGATCCTCCTGCTCTGGGTAAGCCTCGACGAGAACGAGATCGAGATCCAAATCGAGATCGAAGACGAGCTCGACGACGACGCCGACGACCTCGATCCTGATCCCGGCTCCTGACCCGAAAGGTCGTGAACCAATCGAGGGGAAA
>DATEAV010000310.1:0-8702 GCA_035288185.1 Anaerolineales bacterium
GTGCGTCGATGGCGAGGTCGTGTTCACGCCTGTCCGCGTCGATGGGACAGTTGTCGTCCTCACGGACGAGCCCGGCTGCGACGAGCCTTCTCACGGACGCCTCTTCGCCGTGGAAAAGCACGGCTACACCGATCCGGTGACAATCATCTGGCCGGGCCACACGTCGCAATCGGCGCCGCCCGTCACGCGGCCCTAGCTGGACCACGGACCGCCGACGACGGACCACCGATCACCAATAGCCCAGCCTGCGATGAGGAGCAAGTGGCCGATCTCGTGGGCCCCCAGAGAGGGGTGGCGATTCCGAAGTGACGCCGGGCCGGCAACAAGCCGTGCCAGACGGGCAGGCCGCCGCCCCTTGAGGCGCCGGTACACCCAGGACCGAAGTCTGCTTGCAGGATGAGAAGCGGTTCCTTAGAATCCCGGTGCCTCGAGGAGGGGCGGGCGAGCGTGACGCGGCTTCTTTTTCGGCGAAGGGCACACCCACTGGCACTGGGCTCACTAGCACCGGACTTGCGTGCTGTGCGAGTACGGTGGGCGCGCACATCGTCCCGATGTCCTTCGGGAGCGCCAGTGCAAGTGTGCCCATAACCGCACACCTGCACCCCGTTCGGGCCGCGAGACCTCCCGATAGGACACCGGGACGGTGCGGCGACCCGCCGGCCGTTCGCCCCGCGGGCTGGCGCCCGCACACCTGCCCCGAACCGCAGGTGCGGTGCAGGTGGGTGCGGTGAAGGTGAGTGCTGGGACGGGACGGGGAGCAGGGAGCCTCCTGGCCTGCGCCGTCGTGGCAGCCATGCTGCTGGGCGCGTGCTCGGCCGACGCCATTGCCGCCGTCTTCGCTTCGCCCACCCCCACCGCAACACAGACTCCCACGCGGACGCGCACGCCCACGCCGACCGCGACGGACACCCCCACGCCATCCCACACCCCGACGGTCACTCACACTCCAACAATCACCTCTACGCTCACTCCGACCGCGACGGCCACCATCACGCCCTCGCCGACCTTTGATTTCCCGGACGGCACGGCGCTCATGCAGGCGAACTGCCGCTACGGGCCTGGGACGGCGTATCTCTTCGCCGCCGGCCTCTATCCGGGGGATCACGTCGAGATCCACAACCGCAACACGACGGGGACGTGGCTGTGGGTGAAGCCGGATGCGGTCCACTACCACTGCTGGGTGGCGGCTTCCGTCCTGGAGATCACGGGCGACGTGTTCAGCGTCGTCGAGTACTATCCCCCTCTGCCTCACTCCACCCTCTATGGCCCGCCGACGAACGTCTACGCGGTGCGGCAGGGGAGCGAAGTCCTGATTACGTGGGACGAAGTGTGGATGACGGAAGATGACGACCGGGGCTACTTGATCGAGGCGAGCATTTGCCAGGGGGGCCGGCTGATCTTCTTCGCCGCCCAGACGGACGGCACTTCCTACACACTCACGGACGAATCCGGGTGTGGGAGCGCATCGAGCGGGTGGCTCTACGCCGTGGAGAAACACGGCTACACCGACCCGGTGGCGATCCCCTGGCCGCGGTAGCCAGATTGCGCGTGTCGACCAGGAAGTCGCAGGCGCTGCGTGTCGGATCTAGGGGAGTTCGCCGCGCCCGACCAGGTGTGGGGGCGGCCACCTGCGCAGAACCGCAGGTACTGCGTCGCGAGCCGCCCCTACTCGCCTACACGGCACGCCAGAACTGTGCCAGTGATCGCCGTGTGTCATGTAGGGGCGACCCGCCGGGTCGCCCCTACGCCGCCTTCGCTAGAACTCGAGGCTCCGGAGCCTTACGTTCTCTGGCTCCCTCAGCCCGTCTCGGCCAGCACCGACCTGCGGAAAACGTCCAGGCCTTCGTCGAGTTGCTCGCGGCTCACCGTGAGGGGCGGAATGAGGCGGATGGTCTGCGACCAGTGTCCGCATGGATACGTCAGCAACCCGCCCTCGAGGGATCGTTGGAGGATGCGGCGGGCGGCTTCGGTCGCCGGCTCCTTGTTCGTGCCGGGGCGGACGAACTCCACGGCGGTCATCAGACCGACGCCTCTCACCTCTCCAATGATCGGGGTCTCGGCCTGCAGTTCGCGAAGCTGCTCGAGGAGATAGGCTCCCTGGAAGCGAGCGTTCTCGAGCAGGCTCTCGTCGCGGATGACGTCGAGCGTCGCCAAGGCCGCCGCACAGGAGATGGGATTGCCGCCGAACGTGGTGCCGTGGGAGAAGGGGCTCCACTTTCCCATTAACTCGCCGCGTGCTGCGGTCGCCCCGAGGGGGAACCCGTTGGCGATGCCCTTGGCCAGGCACAGGATGTCGGGCTCCAGGCCGAAGACCTGGGAGGCGAACCACTCTCCGCTGCGGCCGAATCCAGTTTGCACCTCATCGGCGATGAGCAAGATGCCGTGCATGTCGGCGAGCCTGCGCAGCTCGAGCAGCCAGCCGGCCGGGGGAATCACGTAGCCTCCCTCGCCCTGGATTGGCTCCACCAGGAAAGCCGCCACCTCCTGCGGGGAGATCACATACTCGAACAGTCGGTCGAGGTCGTCCAGCGCCTCCCGGGCGCAAGCCTCCGGATCGGCCGCCGCCGAGCGAAAGGGGTAGGGAAAGCGCGCGTGGTAGACATCGGGCACGAAGGGTCCCTGCCCGATGCGATACTTCACCTTGGAGGTAGTGACCGATGCGGCCCCCATGGTCCGGCCGTGGAACCCGCCCAGGAAGGCGATGATCGCCCGCCGCCCGCTCACGTAGCGTGCCAGCTTGAGGGCTCCTTCGACGGCCTCCGCGCCGCTGTTACAGAAGAAGTACATGTCCGCCCCGCCCGGGACGATCTTGCCGAGCTCCCACGCCAGCCGCAGGGTCGCTTCGGGGGCTACGACCCCCAGCGGCGCGTGGACCATGCGCTCCATCTGATCCCGCGCCGCCGCCACGATCCGTGGGTGGTTGTGGCCCGCGTTACACGCTCCAAACCCGGAGAGAAAGTCGAGGTAGCGGCGCCCATCCTTGTCGTAGAGATACACCCCCTCTGCTCGCTCCACCGGCAAGTTGGGCCAATCCTGCGCCAGAGACGGCGCGAATAGATCGCTCAATCGCGCGAGCAGCTCAGGAAACGAGGGCCGTTCGCCCATACTGGTTTCTCCCTTCTGGGCCCTGGAGCAGGGCCGGCTGCGTCCTGTGTGGGAGCCTGGTGAGCGCTGCCGTCCTCAAAGCCAAGGTCCGAACTTCAGCGCGGTGCAGAGGACAAAGACCCCAACAATGAGCGCCAGCCAGAGGTAGTCCGCCGGACGAGCATGCAGGGTCTCGATCTCGGTGGGCTCGATCGGGGCGCCGAATCCCTTGGTCTCCATGGCGATCTGGAAATCGTTGGCCTTGCGGAAGAGCAGGAGAATCAGAGGGGTGATGATGGGAATGTAGGCGCGCACCGCCCGCTTGATGACGTTCATCCGATCGATGTCGAAGGCGCGCAGCTTTTGGGCCTCCACGATCGACGCCCACATCTCGAAGAGAAGGGTGGTGAACGAGAGGGCGCTGATGAACATGAACGTCGCCACTCGGGGGACGCGCAGTTTCCCCATGGCGGTCATGATGGCGGAGGCCGGCGTGGTCATCACGAACAGCGGCAGGGATGAAGTCGCCACCAGGATGCGCACGCAAAGCAACAGGCCAAACATCACCCCTTCCCTGGTGAGTACTCCGAGGTCCGCCTCCCAAAGCCTGAGGTGACCGAAGACGATGAGCGGGGTCCTGCCGAAGCGGTAGGTGAAACCCTGGATCAGGATCAGGAAGATGAAGGTTCCTGTCAGGATCTTGAGCAACGTGGTGAAGCGCCGCAGCTCCACCCGGCCCACTGCCCACAAGACGCCCGAGAAACCCAGCCAAACGAGAAGGACCGGCAAATCACCTTGACGGATTGGATACATGACCAGGAGCAGCGTCAGCAGGACGTGGGCCAGCTTCACCAGCGGGTGCAGCCGGTGGATCGGGGTATCCAGAGGGAGATACCGGAATACGGGCCGCACCTAGCCTGCCCTTTGCTGGATCCCTGCGGGCACCAGCACCTGGAAGAGCTCATCCAGAGTCAAGATATCAGGCGGGAGCCCGAGCGCCGTGAGCCGCTGCGCAAGCTGCCCGGCCACCGGTGGGACGACGAAGGTCTTTCGCAGCTCCTCCACCTGAGCGAAGACCTCGGCCGTCGGCCCATCGAGGAGAACCTGTCCCCGATATAGAACGATCAGGCGATGGGCATAGCGGGCGATCAGATCGACGTCGTGCGTGATCATCACAACTGTGCCGCCCTGCTCGCTGTGAAAACGGCGGGCCAGGTCGGCGAGTTGGTATCGGCCGCGGTGATCCTGGGCCGTGGTCGGCTCATCCATGATCAGGACTTCGGGGGCCAGGGCCATGGTCGCAGCCGCGGCCAGCTTGCGCCGGTCGCCGAAGGACAGCCGGAAGGGAAACAGGTCTGCCTGTTTCTCCAGGCCCACGGTGCGGAGAGCCTGCTCAATCGCCCCCTCAATCTGCTCGTCGGGAACACCGACGTTGCGCAGACCAAACGCGATCTCTTCGCGGCAGGAGGCGCTGAACAGTTGGTAATCGGGGTTCTGCAGCACCAGGCCCACGCGACGAGCCATCTCGCCCACCGAGAGCCCCCGAATGCTCTTGCCGCGGAAAAGGACATCTCCGTGCCCGGGCCGCAGCAGGCCGACCAAGCACCTCACCAAGGTGCTCTTGCCCGATCCGTTCTGGCCCACGATGCCCACGAACTCGCCCTGCCTCCATTGGAGGTTTACATCCTGGAGGGCGAGGACCGCCGGAGGGCCGGGGTACTCAAAGGTGAGATCCCGCGCTTCGAGGACCACCGGTGCTTCGGGGGCAGGAGCCTGCCGGGGAGGCAGGGCTTGCGGCAGGACCGTCAGGCGTCGATTCGTCACTTCCCGTCGGATCTGATCCGCCACCCCCTCGAGGCTCAAGCTCACCCGGCTCGGGAGGGCGGCGGCACCCGGCGCCAGGTCGACCAGCCGGGATTGGGCCTGGATCAGCGCCGGCGTCTTGACGCCCGCCTGCTCAAGGCGGTCGGGGTGAGAGAAGACCTCCTCCGGGCTCCCCTGCAGCACCGCCTCGCCTCGCTCCAACACCACCACCTGATCGGCCAGATGCAGGATCTCTTCACTCTCGTGGGTTGTCATCACGATGGCGAGATCGCCGGCCCGTTTCAGCCGCTCGATGGCCTCCCCCACCTCCCACCGACCCAGCGGATCAAGTTGGGAGGTGGGCTCATCGAGCACGAGCACACGAGGCTGCATCGTCAGCACCGCGGCCAGCGCCGCCCGCTGCTTTTGCCCGCCTGAGAGGTCACGCGGGTTGTGCTCCTCCAGCCCCTCCAGTCGAACCAGGGTCAACGCTTCCTTGGAGCGCCTCAGGATCTCCTCTCGGGGCACTCCCAGGTTTGCCGGCCCGAAGGCGAGCTCCGCCCCGAGGCTGGGCATAAACAACTGCACCTCGGGATCCTGCATCAGCACGCCGCAGCGTTGGGATGTGACATAGAGCGGCTCATCCCACGGGTCGATGCCGACCAGCGTGAGGTGTCCTTGGCGTCGTCCGCCGTAGATGTGGGGGACAATTCCGCTGATCAGGTAGCAGAGCGTGGATTTTCCTGCCCCATTGGCGCCGAGCACAACGACGAATTCGCCCTTGCGCACGCTGAGGTTGAGATCGCGCAAGGCAACGATATCTCCCTCGTAGGCGAACGTCACCTTCCTTAGCGCAAGGACCTCCTCGCCAGGCATGCTCATCCTCGGATCAGGGATTCGTGCTTCGTCCGCCGTGCGATGGGGCTGGCCCGCCGCGCGGGCCCATCTGGGAGAGCGTCGACTCGATCTCAGCGTGTCCGGGTTCTTGGGAAGGAGGGGTCACGCTTGCCGTCGGATTACCAGATGGCGCCCGCGATCTTGGGCAGCCCACTCCGCTCCAGGGCCTCGACGATCGGGATCGTGATGACGGCCGTAATGGCGGAGAGCGCCGGGACCCACCAGGAGTAGGCGACGTGGGTGGCGACGCCCAGCTCGGCAGAGAAGTCGAAGAGGTACCAATAGGGGCGCGTCCAGGGCAGCCACCAGATCAACATGGCCGCCAGGACCGCCAGGAAGATCCCGCCGTATCGCTGCTTGCGATCGGCCGAGGTCACCCACTTGGGGATCATGCGGGTGCCCAGCGGGGTCAGCGCGATCACCAGGGGGATCACCCAGTAGAGCGCGGCCATCAGGAAGTAGAGGGGCTCGGGCACTCTGCCGAAGCCTGCCGCTTCGCCGGGGACGTAGAACGGAACCAGCCAGCCGGCTATGCCGATGACCGCGAACAAGGGCACATTGATCTTCCAGTAGCGATCGTCGCGGATCATGAGTGCCACGAACACGGCAGGGAGCCCGGCGTTGAGAAAGACATCTACGATCTGAAGCGGGTAGGCCGCAGGCGCGATGAACATTCCGATCACTCCGCCGACAAGCGCGGAGACGACACCTCCCACCGGCCCCATGAGCAGGGGGGCGATGGCGGCCAGCGGCGTGGTAAGGGGAACATAGCCTCCGCCGCCCACGTACGGGAAGATCGGGACAAGCCCCGTCACTCCCAACAGGGCGCCGAATAACGTCACCCAGGCGATTGAAACGCCGCCGATCTGGCTTGTGGTGCTGCGGACCTTCACAGGTTGTCTCTCCTCCATCGTCTTTTGACTCCTTTGCATAGAATGTTCCGGCGAGCGGACGCCCTCCTTCCCACCTCCCCGATCGCCCGATCCGCCCTCTCAGGAGAGGATCGGGATCGTGGACGAGCCCATAGGGAAAACGCCTACACGCGCTTTCGGACCGTATTCCTCCAGCAGCGCATCCACACCCGGCTGAATCGCCTTCAACGGCCGGAAACCCATGGCCTCGGCGGTTCTCTCGGCGATCCCTTCCGTCACCAGGTAGAGGCTCTTCTCCTGCTTGATGCGTGCCAGACAGTATCCTAGAACACTGAAGGTCACCATTCCGTTACGCCTCACCACCGCCCGCAGGAAGTCGTCGGGCTTTGAGCCCGATTCAGACATGAGATGGTAGAAATCGTCGCCGCCGACGCCGTCGGGGCAGGTGGCCACCAGGACGATGCTGCCCCCCGCGCCGACGGCGGCGTCGGCGTACTCGACCGCCCGGACCGCTTGGTAGAGGTCGATATCGTAGGGATATCCCGCAGCAATGGCGATGTCCAGCTCCCGTGGGCAGGCGACTTCGTACACCCGCCGGGACAGCGCCAGGCCTGCACGGAAGACCTCGTCTGGCGTACCGGCGAAGGCCTGGGCCACCCGCTCATCCTGGCAGAGGACGACGTCCAGGACCAGGTCCATCCCGACCATCGCCGCCGCCTCTTCGATATCGAGCCGCGTGGGTAGCTCCACGCTGCCGGGCCGGCGGAAGCCGAGGGGGACCAGGCTGTGGTTGGCGTTGATGGTGTCGAGCCCCGCCACCCCCGGCACGATGAGCTTCCACCCTCCCGAGTAGCCGGCATAAGGGCTCGGGCCGATGTATCCAATGCCGATGCGTCGATCCGCTTCGAGGACGAGCCGATTTACCCAGACCGGCGTCCCCCGGCTGGTTAGGCCGACGTAGACCTGATTGTCTTGCTCATCACATCGGTGCTGGACGACGCGCAGCCCCCGAGATGGCCCCGGGCCCACAATGCGCCTCACTTCCTGGTCTGTGCTCAGGCGGTGGGTGCCATGGGTGATCAGGATCGTGATGTCCGCGTCCCTCACCCCCGCCTGCGTGAGGGCCTCCAGAACGGGAGGAAGCAGGTCGGCGGTCGGGGTGGGGCGTGTGTGATCCTCTATGAGGATGACGACGTTTTCCCCAGGCCTGGGGAGCGCGGAGAGAGGGGGGCAGCCCAGGGGCTCCGCCAAGGCTCGAAGGACTTCGGCGCGCAGGTCGGGGCAGGGCTCGACAGGCTGGGGCGCGAAGACGCCCGCCAGATTGGCTTCGGGTAGCCGCAATTCGAGTGTCTGGGCGCCAAAGGGAAGTTGAATGACCCGATCCAAGGGGAATCTCCACGGCATCCGAAAATCAGTCCACCGCCGTGGTGGAGGCAGCACGCGCGCGGTCTCTCGACTGCTCTTTAGAACTATAGCACCGCGGAGGCCCGTGTCAAGAAAGGGAGACCTTCGACGGCGGGTGGGTTGAAGCCTCTACGAGCTCCCCTTGCGCGCCCCGCGCTTGGCGAGGGCGCGCATGCGCGCCAGGCTCATCGTCCCAGCCTGGCCCCAGCCCTTCTTGCCCCGCGCCACCTCCGGACGAAACTCCTGATACAGGCTGAAGGCGACCTCACCGAGCTCCTTCGGGGAAAACGAGGCGGCCAGGTCTTGCATGGCTTTTCGGACCGCGCCAAGCGATTCCCCGAACTTGCTCTCCAGGTATCTCTCGACGCTCGCCGGATCGATGGGCTTATCCAAGACGACGGCGCGGATCCCCTCTCGGGTGTTCTTGGCCGGCACCGGCCGCCCGCAAACCTCCACCCAGAACTCCTCGCCCAGCCCCACCTTCTTGGGCGGCTTGTCGCTCTCGGCCGCTTTCGAGGCGGAGTAGATTCCGAGGGTGCGGCCCTTCGTCTGGGCATTCAGTCCGGCGACGGCCTTGCCGAATGTGAGCGCCGCCTCGCGATCATGGCCCTGACGCTCGGCGACAATCGCCGCCCAGAGCGT
>DATEAV010000311.1:0-11802 GCA_035288185.1 Anaerolineales bacterium
CAGATCCTCACCTACCCGGGCGAGATGGGCGAGGACTCGGCGCGCGCGGCGGGCCTCACTCCCATCGTGGTCGGCTCCATTCTCCCTGGCCACACGACCGCGGACGACACGCTGGCGGCGGCACAGGAATTGCGGCGCCAGGGAGCGAGGCTCATTCTATTCGCCGGGGGTGACGGCACCGCCCGCGACGTCTATCGCGCCATCGGCGAGTCCATTCCGGCGCTTGGGATCCCGGCGGGCGTCAAGATCTTCTCGGCGGCCTTCGCCATCCACCCCGCCGCCGCCGGAGAGCTGGCGCACGAGTTCCTCCGCGCAGAGAGCCGGCCCGTCCGCGAGGCGGAGGTCCTCGATCTGGATGAAGATGCCTACCGAGCCGGCCGCGTCTCGCCGCGCCTTTACGGCTACTTGAAGATCCCCTACCGGCGGCGACTGATCCAGGGCAGCAAGTCGCCAAGCCCGCTGGATGAGAGAGGGACGCTGGAGGCGATCGCCCAGGACGTCATCGATCCGATGCGGGAAGGAGTGGCCTACATCGTCGGTCCCGGCTCATCCACCCGCCCGATCCTGACGCGACTGGGGCTAGAGAAGACTCTGGTGGGGATCGACGTCATCCTCGACCGCCGGCTCCTCATCGCAGATGCAAACGAGGCGGCGCTCCTTGAGGTCCTCGGCAAGCACCCGGCCCGCGTTGTCGTCACGCCGATCGGCGGGCAAGGCTACCTCTTCGGCCGCGGCAACCAGCCCATCAGCCCGGCCGTATTGCAGGCCGTGGGACGCGAGGGCATCCTCGTCATCAGCACCCCGGAGAAGATCCACGCGTTGCGCGGCCGGCCTCTGCTGGTCGATAGCGGCGATCCGGAGGTCGATCGCTGGCTGACTGGGTACATGAAGGTGATCACCGGATACCACGAACGAATCGTCTACCGGGTTTCGACCTGACCCCCGGGCCAGACCGCAGCGCGCGGAGACTCCTTCCCCATGACCGCCACGCACCCCCAAGAGCCGCCTCTCTCACCCGGTGATCCGCGAGACGGAGCGACGATGCATCAGCGTTGGACCGGCGCCGGGCTGTGCACGCTCTCGGCCGCCGGCTTTTCCACCCTCGCCATCCTGGCCAAGTTCGCCTACACCGAAGGGCTCTCGCTTCCGGGGATCCTCTGGCTCCGGTTCGGCGGTGCAGCGCTCATCCTTGTGCTCTTCCTGTTGCTGCGCCGCGTGCGATTCATCTTCAACTTCCGGACAACGGTCGCTCTCTTTCTCCTCGGAGCCGTCGGGTATGCCGTCCAGGCCTCTCTCTACGTGGGATCGCTCCAACGCATCCCGGCCTCGGTGGCCGCTCTCCTGCTCTACAGCTATCCGGTGTTCGTGGCGCTTCTTGCCTGGGGGATCAACCGCCGCCGACCGACGGGGGGTGAACTGTCGGCCATGGCTCTTGCCCTGGTCGGCGTGGTTCTGACGATTTCGCCCGGGCAGGAGATTGGCCGGGCCGACGTGCTTGGGCTTGCCCTGGTGCTCGCCTCGGCGGTCTGGTACGCCGGCTATATCACCGCCAGCGACCGCCTCATCGCTCGCGCCGGATCCCTGGTGAGCACCGCGTGGATCACGCTCGGCGCCTTCTTCACGTTCACCATAGCCGGGGCCGTCACGGGGTCGCTTCCTTCGAGCCTTTCCCCCAGCGCCATCTGGGTGATGGCTGCGATGGTTGTGTTCAGCACCGTTCTACCGATCGGCACATTTCTCGCCGGAATGACGCGGGTGGGTCCGACGGCAGCGTCACTTCTTTCCACCCTGGAGCCCGTGTTCACAACGCTCTTGGCCGCAGCCGTGCTCAGAGAGTCGCTCACTGCCGGCCAAATGGCCGGCGGAGCGTCGGTGTTGGCGGCCGTCGTACTGCTCAATCTCCCCGCCCGGAGAGCGCCCTCCTGAGCCGGGGATTTCCAGCCCTGCGCCTACTCTGGGACATAGGGATAGACGACCTCAAGCTCTGTCAACAGGCCTTCGTCGTCAGCCTGTCTCACTGCGTCGCCTGGAACAGCCACGACAACCTGAGCCCTGCCCGTCCCATCCAGATAGATTCCCCAGAAAGTGTCAACGGGCGGGTAGAGGCACGTGAGCTCGGTACGCAGGGCCAGTAGATCCGCAAAGAAGGCGTCGGCATCCTGAGGCCCATCCCACTGCGCCCACACGTTCACTCCGTCATCGTCGATCGTCAGGTAGAAGGCCAGGTTCTGGCGGACGGGCTCGAAATGGTTATACAAGCGCTCTCTCACTTCCGGCCAAAGACATGCCCCCGTCTCAGCCGCTGGGCGGCCGGAGGAAGAAACCGCCTGAGTGCGAGCGTACCCCACAACAAACCGATCCCCGGCCGCCTCCAGGTCCCCCTCCGAAGGGTTGGAGGACTGAGGCAGGTTCGCCGGCGACACCTGACCGCTAAACCAAACGTTGTAGTCGCGATCGACGACAATGCCGGTCAGTCCCGTGAACAGGAGTGAGACGCACTCGCTCGCCTGCTTGAGCCTGTGGCTCACGCTCGCCAGATGGAAGCGTGCCAAAGCCAGGTTCCCGGCGAGTCCGTCGCCGTCCGCCAGGGGATCGAGGGCAGGGTCCACAAACCAGAGATTGAGGTTGCGGACATCATCGATCACATTCTGGCTCAGGCTGAACTCTGCGTAGGGCACGACCGACTGGAGGGAAGTGACGATTTCGTCGGGATCGCAGTCGGCGATGTCGGGCATCGGCGAGGACGCCGTGGGGGTGGAAATGGGGGCATGCGTCGGGGTGGTGGTCGCCGCAGCGACGGAGGGAGACGGGCCGGCGGAGCTGGCGCAACCGCTGAGTGCGAGTGCAAGGATCAGTGCCAGAAGCTTAGCGTGTAGCCGTTGTGACATCCGAGTCCTTTTCGTTCGCGGAGTGGGCGGGATTATGCCCGAGGCAGAGGAGCGGGTCAAGATGGAGACAGAAGGCCCGCGAGCAGGGCCTCGAGGAGCCTTTGGGTGAGCACCTTCACCTCCCGCCCGCCCGGGCCCACCGGGCCCACGCAAGCCGGGCAACCGTCCTGGCAAGGGCAGGCGCGCACCAGTTCAAGCGCCCCGGGCAAGAGCTCGCTGTGAAGCTCGTAGAGTCGTTCGGCAAGCCCAAGGCCTTCGGGCACCACGTCGTAGAGCGTGACGGTGGGCCCCCGCGTCTCTTTCGAGCGCACTTCGGCCAGGATCCCCAAATCGCGCGGATCGCACATCAGAAAGAGAGGCGCAATGCTGGAGAGGGCGTGTGCCAGCCCGCCCAGCGCGGTCCGCGCTCCTCGGGCGCTCTCGGCGCGATGGTGGCAGGCCGCGCACAGGCTGATCAGGTTTTCCAGGGCATTGGCCTGGAGGTCATTGCGATTCTCACCGGGCACGTAGCCAAACTCGCGGAAGGGGCGGATATGGTGGACGTCGTGCACGCGCCCCTCACGCTCCGGCGCCCCGCACTGCCGGCAGCGCCCGCCGTCACGGGCGCGGGCCGCCGCCCGGGCGGGCGGCCAGTCCGGCCCGTAGTCGTTGGGAGGCAGAAGCACGCCTTCGGCCTCGAGGCGCTTCACAACCTCGGGGGCAATCCAGAGCCAGTAGGCGGTGGTCTCATACTCGCGAGGCGGCAGATCGATCTGCCCATACCCGAGGGTTTCATGGGTGTAACGCTTGATCTTCCGGTAAGAGGTGGATTGAGCCGTCAGGCGGACGCGGCCGTGGGCCTTGCGGGCCGCGCCGCTCTCGTCGGCGTCAAAGACCTCGATCACATCCAGGCTCACGGCCTGCGCCGCGTCGGTGTAGTAGTCCACCTCGGCAGGCTCCACGTCGGCGATCGCCTTCTCCCAATCGAGACGGCGCACGATGTACGTCCGGCCTTCGTGGATGTAGACCGCGCCCTCATGAACGAGGATGGGGGAGGTGGCGCGATCGACCTCGCCGATCACGACCGGGCGCCCCTCGCCGACATTCTGGATGACCACCACATCGTCGCTGCTCGCCCGGAGCGAAACGCCCTCGGCAGGATAGGAGTCGGCCACCCAGCGGAAGGCGCCCCCCGAGGAATGGAGCTCACCTTGCTCGACGAGGAACTCCAGGATCTCCCGGACATCGCCGAACGAGCCGAAGGCCTCGCCCTCCTGGAATGGCAGCTCGAAGGCCGCACATCGGACGTGGCGGAGCAGGATGGCCAGATTGTCGGGGTTGATCAGGCCGTGCTCGGGGGAGCGCTCGAAGAGATACGCCGGGTGGGCAGCGACGAACTGATCCAGCGGCGCGGCGGAGGCCACCAGCAGGGCGAGCGAGACTTCGGATCGCCGCCCGGCCCGGCCGGCTTGCTGCCACAGGCTGGCAATTGTGCCCGGGTAGCCGGCAATCACGGCCGCGCCGAGCTGGCCGATATCGACGCCGAGCTCGAGGGCATTGGTCGCCACGACGCCGCGAACTGTGCCCTCCCGAAGCCCGCGCTCGATCGCCCGACGCTCGAGGGGCAGATATCCCCCGCGATATCCCCGCACCGCCTCGCGAGCTCCGCCTCCCTGCTCGAACGCGTCGCGGATATAGCCGAGAAGCACCTCGGTGGTATTCCGGGCGCGGGCGAAGACGGCCGTCTGCACGCCGCGCTGCAGGAACTGGTTGGCCAGGCGCGCCGCCTCGAGGGTGTAGGCCCGGCGAATGCCCAGTCCCGGATCAACGACGGGCGGGTTGAAGATCACGACGTGCTTCTCGGCCCGGGGGCTTCCGTCCAGATCGGGTGAGACCAGACGCACCGGCGCTTCGATCAGGCGCTCGGCGAGCTCTTTCGGGTTGGCGATGGTGGCTGAAGCGAGGATGACCCGCGGGTCTGCTCCATAGAACTGGCAAAGGCGCCGCAGCCTGCGAAAGACGTTGGCGACGTTGGAGCCGAAGATTCCCCGGTAGACGTGCAACTCATCGACCACGATCCAGCGCAGGTGTTCCAGAAGGCTCGCCCAGCGGGGGTGGTGCGGCAGGAGTCCGGTGTGGAGCATGTCGGGGTTGGTGATCAGGATTCTCGCCTGGTCGCGGATGGGACGGCGCTCGGCCCGCGGTGTATCGCCGTCATAGGTGCGGACCGGGAGTTGATCGACGGCCTCGAGGGCTCGCAGCAGGCCCGTCAGGGCGGCGGCCTGATCCTGCGCCAGCGCCTTGGTGGGAAAGAGGTAGAGGGCACGCGCCTCGGGATCGGCCAGCAGCGATTGGACAACCGGGAGGTTGTAGCAGAGAGTCTTGCCGGAGGCGGTCCCGGTGACGACGACGACGTTCTCGCGATCCAGCGCGGCTTCGATGGCTTCGGCCTGGTGGGTGTAGAGCCGGGCGATCTCCAGAGCGCGCAAAGCCCGGATCATACGCGGGTCGAGGCGAGGCGGGAAGTCGGCGTAGCGCGCGGGGCGGGCCGGCAGCCGTTCCCAGGCCGCGACATTCGTCATGAACTGGCGGTCGAACCGCAGCGCTTCGATCGCGTCGTCGATGGGCATCGTGAGCGATTATACTTGGCGCGCCGCGAGCTTTGAGGCTCGCGGGGGCTAACGAATCGGGAGCAGCCGCACTCTTCTTGCCCGGCTCTCACTGAGCCCGCCCGTAGTGCCTCCCGAAGAATTCCCGATCCTTCGCCCAGCGTTGTGTCCCCCTGTGGGATCCACGGTCGAGCGGCTCGCTGCGCTGAGGCCGCAATAGTCTTTGGTCGCCTCGTCGCGGGCTCGACTCTTCGATTCGGCCTACCGCCGTCGGCAGTATACTAAGCCCATCCCTCCGCCGACTCCCGCAGGAGCTCCCCATGCCCGGCCCACGCGTCTCCGCCCTCATCGCCAAGCTCGAGAAGGGTCAGCAGAAGACTCAGGAGATTCTGGCCGGCCTGAGCGGCGAGCAGTGGGGCCGTGTGATCTATCCCGATCCCTACCCATGGACGATGCGGGACCTGCTGGCGCATTTCCTCTCGTCCGAGATCGAGCTGCTCCAACTGGTGCAGGACGTAGCCTCGGGCGGCACCGGCGCTCCGGAGGGGTTTGATTACAACGGCTTCAACGCCTCCGAGCACCGCCGGCTTGCGGCCCAGGCCTCAGCGGTGCTGATCTCGGACATGGCCGCCGCCCGCGCCAAGACCCTCGCCTGGCTGCAGTCCGTCCGGGATGAGGACCTCGACCGCCTGGGGCGTCACCCGGCCCTGGGCGAGGTGACGCTCGAGACCATGATCCTGGCGATCTACGGTCACGTCCTCTTTCACATGCGCGACGCGCAGCGGATCGTTTTGGCTGATTGAAAGGCGCCCCCGGGCGCCGCATGGCTATACTTAACCTGTCCGGCGTGTGGCGGGCTCCTGGTAGCCCGCGCCGGCCAGCATATGCCCGGCCTCACCTCGCCCTTTTCACACGCCATCACTCCGCTCTCCTTCGATCGGACGAAGCTCCATCGAGAGCGACTTGTCGATCTACTGCACAGCCAACTGCCTTGCAAGCTCGTCGCCATCGTCGCCCCGCCCGGCTACGGGAAGAGCGCCCTCCTGGCCGACTTCGCCGCCCACACCGAGCTGCCGGTCTGCTGGGTTCGCCTGAGCGAGGCGGATGCCGATGTGATGCGGCTGGCCAGCGTCATGGCTGCCTCGCTGCAGAAGCGCTTTCGGCGTCTGCGCGGTCGGCCGGATCTGGCTGCCCTGGCGAGCTCCGCGCCCCAGGCACTTGCCCGGGCGTTCGTTGAGCTCATCGAGGAACTCATCCCCGAGCCCTTCATGCTGGCGCTCGACGACATCCACCTGGTGAATGCCTCGCAGGCGGTGATGACGTTCCTGGATGCCTTCGTCGAGGAGCAGCCCGCCCATCTCACTCTGATCGTCACCGGACGCCAGCTGCCCGAAATCTCGCTGGCGCGCCTCGTCGTCGACGCAGAAATGGACGGGATCGGCGCACACGATTTGGCGCTCACCCGCGAAGAGCTTGCCTCGCTGGCAAAGATCCGCCTGGGATCGGACCTTCCCGAGGAGGATCTCACCCGCCTGCTCGAGGAGACTCAAGGGTGGATCTCCGGCATCTTGCTTTCCCCCATCCTGACGAGAGGCACGACAGGCGCGCTGCCCCAACGGGCGCAGCCAATGGTGTACGAGTATCTCGCCGCCGTCATCCTGGACCGGCAGCCGGATGAGCTCGGGCGTTTCATGCTCGAATCCGCGGTCTTGCCCGTCATGACGGCGGAAAGTTGCGACACTGTGCTGGGCCGCCATGACAGCCAACGTCACCTCACGCGGCTTCAGCGCGAGGGCCTGTTCGTCGTCGCCACAGAGCACACCCCCCGGACCTACGAATACCAGCTACAGCTTCGCACCTACCTGATGGAGTCCCTTCAAGGAAAGGACCCCGGCCGACTGCAAACGCTACGCCTGCGCGCCGCCCGCTATCTGGCCAAGCACGGCTCCCCCGAGGAGGCCGTCGATCTCTATCTGCAGGCCAGGGCCCCCTCGCGGGCCGCCGCCCTGGCGGACCAGCGCGCGCCCCAGATGTTCGAGCGCGGCCAGATCCAGACGCTCGAAGCCTGGGCCCGCCGGCTGGAGGGGAGCGGCCAGCCAGCACCCAGCGTGTTCCTCTACCTGGCGACGGCGTACACCGACCAGGGAAACCTCGACGCCGCGGATCGGGCCCTCGCTACCTCGTTTTCCATGCAGGCGCAGCAGAAGCAAGACCCGATCCTGCTGGCCCGGGCGTGGAGCGTCAAAGGCCTGATCGCTCTCCACCGAAACCGGCCCGAAGAGGTTCTTGAGGCGGCCTCCCAGGCGGAAGCCCTGTTGCCTCCCCACGGACAGCCCCTGCGCCGGGCGACGTGCCTGCGCCTGCGCGCCAGGGCGATCTTCGCCGCCGGAGGAAATCCAGCACAGGCAGAGAAGCTCGCCTCCGAAGCCATCCAACTGCTGGAGCAGGCGCAGGATCCCTACACCCTCGCCAACGTGCTCTTCGACCTGTATCTTATCCAGACTGCTGCGGGGAAGTTGATCGAGGCCGATGACGCGCTCCTCCGGGCCCACGCGATGCTCATGGACCTCGGCTCGCCTTTGCCTCTCACGACATCCTTCAACAACCTCGCCGTCTCAGCTCACAACCAGGGCCACTATGATCGGGCCTTGCAGCTGTTTGCGGAGGCGCTCCAATACTCGCATCGCGCCGCCAGCCCTCGGCGCGAAGCCCTCACTCTGTTCGGGCAGGCGGATCTATTCTCCGATCTCGATCTGCCCGTCCAGGCCGGGAGCCTCTACGAGCAAGGGCTCAGGATCGCCACTCGATTGCAGAACAAGGTCTTGCTTCGCTACGGCTATACCCAGATCAGCAACCTCCATCGCCGGTGCCGAACGGGCGCCCTTCCTCTTGAATGGATCGATCGGGCGATTGCCCTCGACGAAACCGGCGTCCATCCACCTTCGGCAGACATCCAGCTCGCCGCTCTATTGATCTCCACCTCGCCCTCGAACGCGCGGCGCCGACTGCAGGACATCTTCGCGCAGCACGCGCATCGACTTCACACGCGGGACCGAGCACTGCTGCTCTACTTCCTGGCGAAGGGCGCCCTGGCCGACGGAGATCCGGAACAGGCCATCTACTGGTTCGCCCAGGCGCTCGAGTGGAGCGGCGGGCATGGCGCCGAACAGACGTTGGCCGGTGAGTTGATGCACGATGGCGAAACGCGGGAGTTCATCCTCCAGCACCTCCCTGAGCATCCCATCCTGGGCGCCGTCTTACAGCGAGTGGAGCTCATGCGCTCCGTAGCCCGACGTCAGGCGGGCGCCGACGCGCGGGCCGAGGCCCCAGAGCTGCGCCTCATCTCCCTCGGCGCCTCCGACATCCTTCACCAGGACAAGCGTATCTCCGATCTTGAGCCGCTCCCCCGACAGATCGTGTTCTTCCTTGCAGACCGGAAGCAGGTCGAGCGCGACGTCTTGCTGGAGACGTTCTGGCCCGGGGTCCCCGTTGGCCGACAGGTCTCGAGCCTCTACACCGCCATGCACGGCGTCCGCCGCGCCCTCGGCAAGAACATCATCCTCATCGAGGGGTCCCTCTACAGCCTCCATGCAGCCGGGCCCATCCGTTACGATGTGGGAGAGTTTGAGCACTCAGCCGCCGTGGCCAGCAGCAAGGCCCCGGGGGATCCTCGCCGCTTCTTTGCCCTCACCGAGGCCGTCAACGCATACACGGGCCCCTTCCTTCCTGAGTTTGCCACCGACTGGGTGTTGGAGACGCGACGCATTCAGGAAAGCCGATTCCTTCAGCTCCTGACGGCGCATGCCGACGAGGCCCTGGTCTACGGTGATCCGCTGCGGGCCATGGAGAGTGTTCGCCTGGCGTTGAAGATCGAGCCGCTGCGCGACGACCTCAACCTGCGGTATATCGAGCTCCTGGGCACGCTCCAGCGCCGAAACGAGGCGGTCGGCCACTACCAGCGCTATACGCGGCTGCTCGCCCAAGAGCTTGGGCTGGACCCGCCCGAGAGCCTCCGTGAGGCCTACACCCGGCTGATTCGCTAGCACCCGTACGCCAAGAGCCCTGCAAGCCTCGCATTCTTTTCTACTACCAAGTCACCGCGTGATCTGATCCAGGGTGGCCCGGACACCCCGCCACCCCGGGACCCTCCTTGGCGTGGGAAGCTCAGGGATTCTTCAGGCCATTCGCCCTACCCTGCCCTCAGAGTGCGCAGGCAGGAGGTTGCCATGGCCATTACTCGTTGCCCAGAGGACGGCGGAGGGGGTGGTCACTAGCGTAGGCCCCGCCGCCCGGAGAGCCGGGCAGTTTCTCACCCCTCTGGCAGCGACCGAAATCGCTGCCATTGGTTTTCAGGCCAGGGGGATGCGACGAAGGAGGTAGAAATGTCGATGAAATCCCTCAATCGCCTGCTGGGGCGGTCGGCCATCGACCCGGCCGTCAAGCAGGCCTACGAGGAGGGGCGGATCCTCGATCTGCTCGCCGAGTATGAGTTCGCTCCTGAACTCTGGAAGGATCTGATCGCTCTGAGGGCCGACAACTTCTCAGATTACGCCGCGCTGGCCTACCGATTGGTGGAGGAGTTCGAGAGGGCTCAGGAGGATCCCCATGTGCCGAGCCCTCTGATAGGGCTCGAGGCCAGGCCTGAGCAGACCAGGGCCAAGGAACAGGCTGCCTGAGAAAGCCAAGACGAGCCTGCGAGGGGGCGGAGGCAGGCCGTCGTCCCGAGGGGGCCGTGGGGCTTGCGGGCGCCGGGGGCTTCGCCTCCCGGCGCTTCGCGTGAGGGCGCGGGGCCGGGAGCCAAGAGCGCCGTCTCCCACGACCTGCTGGCGGCGTAGGCCACGGTGGTGAGCACGCCGGCGATGCCGCCGATCAGCATCGCCCGCAGCCGCCCGATCGAATCCGAGATCCATCCCCCGAAGATCCGGAGCAGGAGCGGGAAGTCCAGCGAGAGCGTGAAGAAGAGCCCGATCAGCCTCACATCGGCGCCCAGTTCCCGAAGGTAGACCGGCACCCGGACAGTCGTCATCGTCCGGGATGCCTCGACGAAGAACATCGCCGCCAGAAAGGTGAGCAGGGCCGGATCGAGCAGCGGGCCCTGCGTTGGGGTTCCATCCGATGCGGACGGCTCTCCCGGGGATTGAACGGGCGCCCGTTCGATCCGATCCGATGCCCCGGCTCAGGGCCGGCTTCGCCCCCGCTGACATTCTCGCGCACAGGCCCTACCGCGCAGCTCTCCGCCCCGCCGCTTGCCTGCGGTACAATCACGCGCAATGCCTCCCCGCTCACAGCCGAAACAGACGTGGCTGAAAGTTCGCCGATCGCCGATTCAGGGAAAAGGCGCCTTCGCCAAACGCCGTATCCCGAAAGGGAAGCGCATCATCGAGTATGCCGGCGAGCGGATCACGCCGGATGAAGCCGCCCGCCGCTACCTCGACGACAACCCCGAGCTGCCGGTTCTTCTCTTCGATCTCGACAAGGACACACTGATCGACGCCGGCCACCATGGCAACGAGGCTCGCTTCATCAATCACTCCTGCGAACCCAACTGTGACACGGTGCTCGAGAAGGGGCGGATCTTCATCGAGGCGATCCGAGAGATCGAGCCCGGTATGGAGATCACCTACGATTATCACCTCGATGCCCCGCGCCGTGAGCGCGCACGGCTGCGCAAGATCTACGCCTGCCGCTGCAGCAGCGCCTCGTGCCGGGGCACGATGCTCGAGCCGCTCAGGCGCCGGCGCCGCCGCCCGTCCAAGGCCGGGGCCGTAAAGCGAGGCGCCGTCCGCAAGGGCGCTTCTTCCCGCGCTCGCCGGTGAACTCGGGCGCGCCACATCGTCGATAAGGACGCAATCATGCCTGAGCTCCCAGAGCTTGAAGTGGTGCGCGAGGTCCTGGCCCGGCGACTGGCCGGCCGGCGCATTGAGCAGGTCACTCTTGCGCCGCGGGGTGGCCCGATTGTCGTCCGCGATCTGACGGGGCAGGGCTTCGCCCGGGTGCTCACAGGCCTCACCCTGGAGTCCGCGGCCCGCCGCGGCAAGTTTCTCCTCCTCACCTTCGCCGGATCCCCGTACCTACTGGCTGTCAACCCCAAACTGACCGGCCGCTTTCAGCTCTGCGCGCCGAGCGAGCCCAAGGCCGGGCCGGTCCACGTCGTGTTGCGCTTCGACCCCCCTGCGGAAGAGCTGCGCTACGTGGACGCCAAGCGCATGGGCCAGCTCTACCTGACGCGAGACCTGGGGGCCGTGCCCACCTTCGACGAGATGGGCCCTGAGGCGCTCGATGTTTCCCCCGAAGAGTTCCGGAGCCGGCTGCGCCCATTCCGGGGC
>DATEAV010000312.1:0-5372 GCA_035288185.1 Anaerolineales bacterium
GCGACGAATCGCGCCTCCAGACGCTCGGAGCTTGTAAACGAATCGGCATCAACCAATGAAGACCCTTCGAGGCTGGAGGGTCCGGTTTGCCCCCACCCCGTTCGGGCCGCGAAGCCCTCCCGAAGGACACACCTGCCCAGAGCGCAGGTGCTGGGTCGGGACGATGCGGCCCGCCGGGGCGACACCTGCCCCGAACCGCAGGTGCGGGGGACGGCCCCTGACCCCTCCCCCGGCATTTGCGCGCGCTCCCTCTGCGGTGAGCATCTGCCGGGGGAGGGGAGGTTGCCTAAGGAGGCACGGGGCGGCTCAGCCGCCCCGTGCCTCCTTAGGCCTCCATCCTCCTCTCCGCTCGAGCCGCCTGTCTGTTGCGCCGCGACCAAGCGGAGAAGGGGGCAGGGGGGTGAGGTCGAGATACGCCGGGCGAGAAAGAAGAGCATCTGAGCGGATGGGCGCAAGGGGCCTTGCGAGAGCACCTGGCCGATTCATTCACGAGTCTGCAGGATGACACGGAACGATGGGATCGTGTGCCCGGCGGCCCGAGTGCAGTGACGGGCCCCGGAATAGCAGGCGATCAAAAAGACTCCAGGAAGGCGAGGCCTTCCTGGAGCGGGAGTGAGGCAGGCCGGGACGAAGGGGGAGTGGCCTCAGCTCTTCGAAAGGTAGTCGTGTATCGCCGCCGCGGCCTTCCTTCCGGCCAGCATTGCGGTGACCACGAGATCCGGCCCGGTGACCCCGTCGCCCCCGGCGTAGACGCCGGGACGCGAAGTGGCGCCGGTCTTCCCATCGGTGATGATCAGCCCATACTTGTGTGTCTCGAGCCCGGGGGTCGTCTTACCGATCAGCGGATCGGGCCAATACCCGAGGGCGAGGATCACCGTATCGGAGGGCACCGTGAAGTTGGAGCCCTCGATCGGCACAGGCCGGCGGCGGCCGCTGCTATCGGGCTCGCCCAGCTCACACTGCAGGCACTCGACGGCGCTCACCCTCCCGTCGGGGGCCTCGATGAACCGCACGGGCTGTGTAAGAAAACGGTAGCGCGCCCCCTCTTCCCGGGCCAGCTCACGATCGTGCGGCCCGCCCGGCATTTCGGCCTCGGTGCGACGATAGAGGCAGGTCACCTCATCGGCGCCCATCCGGAGGGCGGTGCGAAGGCAATCTGAGGCCGTATCGCCCCCACCCACGACCGCCACTCGCCGGCCGACTTGAGGCCGCGATCGCTTCTCGGAAGGCAGCCACTCGAGGGCGACATTGCCCCTCACGAGGAACTCCGTCGCCTGGTAGATCCCCGGCAGGCCCACCCCGGGAGCCTCCAGGGGGGCGTCGATGTTGGCGCCCACGCCCAGGAACACGGCGTCGAAACCCTCCGCCAGCAATTGGTCGACGGTCTTGTCTTTCCCAATGCGCGTCCCGAGAACGAATCCCACCCCTGCCGATTCGATATCCGCGATACGGTCGGCGACAACGCGCTTGGATAGCTTGAAATTGGGAATGCCATAGACCAGGAGCCCGCCCGCGGCCGGTGCCGCCTCGAAGACCGTCACCGCGTGGCCTCGCTGGACGAGCTGCTCGGCGCAGGCCAGCCCTGCAGGCCCCGAGCCGACAATGGCGACGCGCTTCCCCGTGTCGGGGCCGACCGGGATCCGGGCCTCGCCGCGCCGTCGCTCGTAGTCGGCGACGAAGGCCTCCAGAGCGCCGGTGACCACCGGCTCATGGCGCTTGTCGCGCACACAGGCGCTCTGGCAAAGAGATTCGTGCGGGCAGACGCGGCCGCAAATCTCCGGCAGCGAGCTTGTCTGCCGATACACCCGAGCGGCCGCGATGAAATCGCCCTTCTCGATCAGCCACATGGCGGCCGGTATGTCGTTATGGACCGGACAGGCCTCCCGGCAAGCGGCCGGTTCGGGGCATTGGATGCACCGCTCGGCCGCCTGGATCGCCTCTTCTGCTGTGAGAGGAAGAAAGGTCTCGTCGAAGTCCTGCAGGCGCTGCTCGACCGGCCGTGCCCGCTGCGCCTGGAAGGGGATTCTCATCCGAAGTTTGCGATCCAGAGTGCCTTCCTGAGCGGGGCTCGGTTCCATGCCCACTCCTCCTATCCGATTCCCACTTGATGATACGGGCCGGGGTACGGCCCGTTCAGTCGCAGATGTCATCAGGCCTGGTGACGGTTGTCACTATTGAGATAGCAGAACGGCACGTCGGGCGAGGTGCGATAGAATGGGATCGTCCTGCCCGAAACTTTCCCCGAGGAAGCACGTGATATCCCATGAAGGACGGCTTCCGGGCGCTGCGAGAGGCCAGGCCCATGGCCCGCGGACCGACGCCGAGGAGAGGTTCGATCGCCTCGTCGAGGAATTCACGCCGCGCCTCTTCCGCATTGTGCGCCGCTTCGCCAGCGACGCCGGCGAGGCCGAGGCGCTCGTCCAGGAGACCTGGCTGAAGGCGTGGAAAGCCTTCCCGCAGGTGGACATGAGCCGTCCGCTCTTGCCGTGGCTCGCACGCATCGCCACCAACGCCGCCCTGGACGCCTGGAGGCGCAGCTCGCCCCTGAGCTTTGCGGACCTTGGCGAAGATCCGGAAGCTCGGGACGAAGACCTCAGCGGCCCGGAACCGTCTTTGGAGAAGAGCGAGCTGCTGCACCGCCTCGCCATCGGGGTGGGGCGGTTACGCCCGGAGTATCGAGTCGTGATCGCCCTGCGCTACGACGCGGGCCTGACGTATGAGGAGATCGCTCGGAACCTCTCGATCCCGCTGAATACCGTGCGGACCCACTTGAGGCGCGCCAAAGTCGAGCTGCGCACCTGGTTGGAGACCGGATATGACCGACTGGATGGATGACCTCCTTTCTGCGCTTCCGTCCGAATCGCAACCTGTGGGCCTCGACCTGCGGGTGCGCGGCCGGTTGAGCGGCGAGCGCCGCAAGGAGCGCTGGGCCCGACGTGCGTTGGGGGCCACGCTCCTCGGAGCCGCGGCGCTAGGCCTTTGGCTCGTCGGACCCGCCCTGGCGGAACTCGGGATGCTTGTCCCCCACACCAGCGGCGAATCGCTCGGCGAGTGGGCCACCCTATTTCTGGCATCGCCTCTCCCGGCGTTGAACGGCGCCCTGCAAGGCGTGCTGTCATGGATGTCCAGAGTGGAGGAACGGTTGGAGCCTGGAATGATCCTGGCGCTTGTGCTGATCGTCGTCCCGGCGCTGAACGCCGTGGCAGGGCTCATTCGAGACGTCGATCGAGTGGAGGAGGGCCTGGCGTGAACACCTGGCGCGTGATTGTTGTTAGCGTTGTCGTGCTGTCTCTCGGCCTGATCGTTGCCTCGGCGCTGCTGTTCGACTGGGGCCCCCTCTGGCAGGCCTGGCGCGGGCCATTGGCTGTGCGTCCGGTGGGAACCTGGCTTGCCGGAGCGCCAACGCCCCAGGAACCGCTCCAGCGCGTCGGGCTGCAGCTTGCCGGATTGGTCTCCCAATTCCTTCTTGCCATGCTTGTCGCCTACTCCGTGCCGCGGCGTGTGCGGCGAATGGCCGATGCGCTGAGCTATGGCGGATGGGCCATCGTGCGGTTCCTCGCTATTGGAGCGCTCCTCGCCGTGGGCCTTGGGGCCATGGGCTTGCTCGCGGCGCTATCGGAGCACACGTTTCCCGTCCCGTTCTTCCTGGCCGTGGTGTTCTTCTTCGCCGCCGTTTCCGGCGTTGTCGCCCTGGCCTATCAGGTGGGGCGCCTGCTCCTGGCGCGAGCCGAATGGGCGCAGCAGAGCCCGTTGGCAGGGCTCGCGCTCGGGACGCTGATCCTGTATGGCCTCACTCGAGTCCCATTCCTCGGCCTGGTTGTTCTGATCGTTCTGTCATTGATCGGCGCCGGCGCCGCCCTCTCGACCCGTTTCGGGTCCCGAGAGCGGTGGTCGCTCTCGCCGCTTCTGGAGGAAACGTAGCCATGAAACGTTGGATCTACATCCTGATCGCGATCGCTGTCCTGGCGGCTGCTTTCATCGGGCTCGCCTCGGTCCGCCGCTCTCGGGCACAGTCGGCGATCGCCGGGCTGCAGACCGTGGAGGCCACAACGGGCCCCCTTACGGCGCTCGTTGGAGCCACGGGGACGGTTCGTGCGAATCAATCGGCGCTGCTCGTCTTCCAGGCCACGGGCAGCGTGCAGGCCGTACGGGCCGCAATCGGCGAGCGGGTGGCAGATGGTGAGGTGCTGGCGGAGCTGGAGCCGTCGACGCTCCCCCAGCAAGTGATCCTGGCCCAGGCCGATCTAGTGGGCGCACAGCGGGCGCTCGACGATCTCCTCCACTCGGAGCTCGCTTCGGCTCAGGCCCAGCTCGCGCTGGCGCAGGCCGAAGATGCGCTGCGCGATGCCGAATACGACCGCACGGTCAACCAGCACGGCAACCGCGGCTCAGCCGAGACGGTCGACATCGCCGAAGCCCGCGTCGTCCTGGCGCGACAGCGCGCCGACCAGGCGCGCGACCTCTACAACCTGTATTCGGGCGTCGATGAGAGCGACCCCGGCCGGGCGTTGGCCCTCACCAACTACGCGCAGGCCAGAGACGAGCTGCGGGCCGCCGAGCGCTCCCTCAACTGGTATCTCGGGACACCGAGCGACATCGACCAATCACTCTTCGACGCCAACGTCGCCCTGGCTCAGGCCAGGCTCGACGACGCGCAGCGCGAGTGGGACCGGCTGCAGGGCGGCCCGGATCCTGCCGATATCAGCGCCGCCCAGGCTCGCATCGACGCCGCCCAGGCGAGCATCAACTTCGGACACATCGCCGCTTCCTTCGCCGGGACGATCACCGAGGTCAACGTCGTCCCCGGCGACGTGGTCACGGCCGGCTCCTTGGCCTTCGGCCTCGCAGATCTCTCCCGGCTTCTCGTCGACGTCCAGCTTTCGGAGGTGGACATCAACCGGATCGAGCTCGGGCAGCCGGTGAGCCTCACGTTCGATGCGGTCCCGACGCGAACGTATCAGGGCGAAGTGACCGGAGTGGGCCTGGCGGGCGTCTCGGTGCAAGGCGTCGTGAGCTTCGAGGTGAGCGTCGAGATCCTGGATGCCGATGAAGCGGTGCGGCCAGGGATGACGGCCGCGGTCAACATCGTCGTCGAGCAGATCGAAGACGTTCTGCTCGTGCCCAATCGCGCCGTCCGTGTGCGGGATGGCGAGCGGATCGTCTATGTGCTCCGCGGCGGCCAGCTCGAGGCGGTGCCGGTCGTCCTCGGCGCCTCGTCGGACACCGACTCCCAGGTGCTCGAGAGCGATCTCCGCGTGGGGGATCTCATCGTCCTCAATCCCCCGCTCGAGCTCGAGCAGCCCGGGCCGGGCTCGTTCATGGGGCAGTAGCGATGGAGGATCTCGTCATTCGGGCCGAAAACCTCACCAAGG
>DATEAV010000313.1:0-2842 GCA_035288185.1 Anaerolineales bacterium
GTGACTTCCGGTCAGGCCGATCCGCAGCCAATAGCGGTCGATCCGTCAAGCCCGCCTGATTCCGCGGCACCGTGCTGAGGCATAAGGATCCCCGCGAAGCGCGCCTCCACGGTCGCGCGGCTCCGTCCCCGCGGCAAGCACCGCTCCTCCCTATTGACATCTTTCAAGCATCGGATATAGTCAAAGCACCGACGGGGCACTGGGGGGACGATGACCCACCCGCATTCCAGCCACCACCCGGCCCGCCTGGCTCTTCTGGCGGGTCTTCTCTTTCCCACCCTTTTCCTCAACGCCGCGCGCCCCGCCCCTCAGACGGACAATCCTCCGACAGAGAGCTCCACCGAAACCGTCACACCCCCACCCGACACTCCCAGTGCGACCGACACCCCACCAGCCACTGAGACCCCGTCTCTCACCCCAACGGCTCTCGAGACCGCGACCGAAAGCGAGACCCCGACTCGAGAGCCCACTCCCACCCACACAGAGACGCCCACGCTCGTGGCCCCACCTCCCTCCCCCTACCCGGCCCTCTCCCTGCTTATCAACGAGGTCGCCTGGGCGGGCACTCTGGCCTCGGCCTCGGATGAGTGGATCGAGCTTCACAATCCGGGCGCCTCGGCAATCGATCTGAGCGGCTGGAGCCTCACCGACGGGAACGACATCAGCCACACCCTCGCCGGCATCTTGCCCCCTTATGGCTTCTTCCTCCTCGAGCGCACCGACGACAGCACGGTGAGCGACATTCCTGCCGATCGCATCTACTCGGGCGCCTTGAGCGACTCGGGCGAGACGCTGCGCCTTCTCGATCCCTCCGGACGGATGGTCGACAGCGCCAACGCCGACGGGCGTGCATGGCCCGCAGGCGGAGGCTCCGCCAAAGCCAGCATGGAGCGCCGCGGCGGCGAGGATCTTCCCGGCAACTGGACGACCTTTGCCGGCGCCGGCGGCGCGCACGACGCCGCCTCCAACCCGATCGCCGGGACGCCGCGGGCGCCCAACGCCCTCGGCTATTCCACCCCCACTCCCACGCCTCCCCTCACTCCCTTCCCGCCGCTTTCGATCCTGATCCATGAGGCCGCGTGGGCCGGCACACTGGCATCCTCCTCCGATGAGTGGATCGAACTCTATAATGCCTCTTCGGCCGAGATCGATCTCTGGGGGTGGACCCTGAGCGACGGCAACGATCTCTCAATAGCCCTGGACGGGGCGCTCCCCGCCGGTAGTTACTTCCTCCTCGAACGGACGGACAATTCGACGATCTCGGATCTTCCCGCCGACCAGATCTACAGCGGAGGCCTCAACAACAGCGGGGACAGCCTCTGGCTTCGCGATCCCACCGGCTCGCTGATCGACAGCGCCAACGCCGATGGAGGGGGCTGGCCCGCAGGATCGAGCGCTTCGAGGGCCAGCATGGAGCGCCGCGGCGGGGACGACCGCCCGGGCAATTGGGGGACCTTCACCGGCTACTTTGGCGGCGGCCATGATGCCGAGGGCCATCCGATCGCCGGCACGCCCCTGCAACCCAACTCGATTTTCTTCCCCACACCCGAGGCCACCTGGGTCCCCGGCCGGGTGGTGATCAACGAAGTCCTGATCCGGCCGCACTATGATTGGGAGGGCACGGGCGAGGTGTCGACGGGCGATGAGTTCATCGAGCTCCACAACCTCGGGCCCTACCCGGTTTTCCTGCGCGGCTGGGTACTCGACGATCGTCAGGACGCCGGGTCCAGCCCCTACACCATTCCGGGCATCACGATCTCGCCCGGAGGTTTCGCTACGTTTTTCCGCACCCGCACCGGCATCGCCCTCAACGACAGCGGCGACGTCGTCCGCCTGCTCGGGGCGCGAGGCGAGGTGATCGATTCCATCCGCTACCTGCGCGTGCGCGCCTACAATCTCTCCTACGGTCGGCTCCCCGACGGCTCCGATCACTTTGCCTACGGCCTGTGGCCCACCCCGGGCCGCGCCAACCTCCTCTTCGTCGAGCCGACGCCGCCTCCGATCCTCTCCCCCGACTGCCCTCAAGGCGGGCTTCCCCAACCTCGTCTGCCTCGCCTCGCCCGCCACCCGGCCGTGGCGCGCTGGCTAGCCTCCCTCGGCCTCGCCGTATGTCGGTAGTCGGGTGGGCTGATCCACCGCAGAGAACGCTGAGCACGCGGAGAATCCTGTTCAAGATCTGCGCTCTCCGCGCTTCCCGCGCTGAGGTTTGCTCCGCAGGTGAAAGGCTGCGGATTAGACGGACGAGAACATACGCGAGCATCCCTCACATCCCATTGCACTGATGCAGCGGCCTTTGCGTCCTGTTGCATTCAGCCTCACCCCCTTACCCCCTCTTTGCTTGTCGCGACTCTCCCACGCATCGTCCGAAAGCGGAGAGGGGTTGGAGGCCTAAGGAGGCAAGGGGCGGCAAGAGCCGCCCCTTGCCTCCTTAGGTAATCTCCCCTCCCCCGGCAAATCCTCATATCTCAAGTGACGGGAGCACCTGCCGGGGGTCCCTCCGCTCACCTGCACTTGCATGCAGGTGCAAGTGTCGCTCCAGGATGCACGCGAAGGGGCAGGGGTGGGGGTCATTGCGGACGCGCCAGCCGCGGAGGGTCTTCGTCGGTCGTTTCGGGATTAGTTCACAAGCTCCGAGAATCGGGGCCAGCCGTTGACTTCCCCCCTGGTTGTTCTATAGTCTTAGGCATCCACAAAGACCGCGGGAGCGCAACCGCAATGGCCGAAGAGTCGTTCCCGAATCTGACCGGTGTCTTCTCGGTGGTCCCCACGCCCTTCGACGCGGAGGGCAACGTTGACCTGCCGAGCCTCAGGCGCGTCGTCGATCTCTACATCGGCGCCGGGG
>DATEAV010000314.1:0-5333 GCA_035288185.1 Anaerolineales bacterium
GTGTGTCAATAGGTGGAGCAGAGAATCCAGCGGGGCGGCTGGCAGGGCTACCGGGGAGCGTCGCTATTCTTCCTTCAGATCAAACCCGGCGCGCTCGGCGACAAGGGTGAGGTGATGCTCGGTGGCCCGGGTGGGCGCATAGCTCCCCCGCTCCCATTCGCTCACGGTTTGCTGGCGTACGCCGAGGACCTCCGCCAAGCCGGCCTGGTTGACGCCCAGATGCTCCCGCAGTGCGCGAATGAGCTCCGGATCCCAGAGGACACGGCCCGCCTCACGCCGAACGTCGTAGCGAAGCTTCTTGCGGATGAACGTGACGGTCTCCCTCCCAAGATCGGCATCGGCCACGCGATAGCTGGCGTCGAGCCAAGCCGAGGCCTGGAGCCCGGTGCGCGTCCGGTTGCTCCAGAAGGCCCGACTGGAGCGGGCCGAGGCGGGAAGGGGGCTTGCCAGCAAAGCCTCGATTTCGCGGAACGTGAGATGCACGCTGGGATCGGCGCGCCCGCGCAAGTGCAGGTAGAGACCGTGATACTTGGAGCCCGGTTTCGTCGGGGTCATACGGGATAGGATCCGAGCAGAGAGGCCCAACCGAAGAGGAATTATACCGGCAGAGAGGGAACAGAGAAAAGCGAGGCAGCGGCAGAGGCGCCTCGCTTTTCACTCGCTGCTCGCGGAGAGCAGCAGGAGGAAAGGCTGCACCCTCAGATAGTCACCTCCTGAACACCTGCCTGGCACCGGGGGGTTGGGGTCGCCGTCCCTTCCCCTTGCGCACTCATTATAGGGGGCGGCCCGGCGAAGGAGGGGAGAATGTAAGGCGGATGTAAGTCAGCGGGAGGCCGGCCGGGGGCGTGGAGGTACAATCGAGGTTGCCGCGTGGAGTTGAGAGATGAATGCAGACTTGCCGGGGCCGCCCAGTTGGCCCCGCCTGGGCGTGGGGACCTGGGCCTGGGGGGATCGACCCATCTGGGGTTACGGCCGGACCTACGGTCGCGCCGAGGTGGGGGAGGCTTTTCGAGCCAGCCTGGACGCCGGGATCACCTTCTTTGACACGGCCGAGGTGTACGGCTGGGGAACTTCCGAGAGGATCCTCGGCGAGCTGCGTCAGGAAGCAGGGCGGCCGATCCTAATCGCCACCAAGTTTGCTCCGTTCCGCCTTACCTCTCGGTCGCTGCTCCGTGCGCTGGATGGGAGCCTGGCGCGCTTGCAGGTGAAGGCCGTTGACCTCTACCAGATCCACTTTCCCCCGTTCTTCGTCCGCCTCGAACCGCTGCTGGAGGCGTTGGCGGAGGCGGCGCTCTCGGGTAAGGCCAGGGCGGTGGGAGTGAGCAACTTCAGCGCCGACCAGATGCGGCGCGCGTATGACGTGCTGGGCCGCCGCGAGGTGCGACTGGCCGGCAACCAGGTGGAGTACAGCCTGCTTCACCGCCCTCCCGAAGGAGACGGTGTGCTGCGCGCCTGCCGTGAGCTCGGCGTGCCATTGATTGCCTACAGCCCGCTGGCCAGGGGTCTCCTCACCGGCAAGTATGGGCCGGACGGCAGGCGGCATCCGCTGCGGCTTGGGCGCTATCTGCGCGCCTGGCGGCCGGAGGCTCTCTCGCAGGTGATCGGCCTGCTGAAGGAGATTGGCCGCGCCCATTCGAAAACGCCCTCCCAGGCGGCGCTCAACTGGCTGCTCCGTTGGCCGGAGGTTGTCGTCATTCCGGGGGCAAAGAATCGGAGTCAGGCGCGGGAGAACGCGGGCGCATTGGGGTGGGAGATGGGGCCCGAGGAAGCAGAGGCTCTCGACCGGGCCACCCGGCCCCGTCGCGCGCCCGAGTCGGGTTAGGGAATCCGCCTGCGAAGGCGGAACTGTGGAGCATCCGGCCCGTCCCGCGCCGAGGCCGGAGAACTCGGCTTGACGGGCATTCCTGCGCGCCCTTAGAATCGCGAGGGAAAGAGACTTGCATGGATTACAAGGACTACTACAAGACCCTGGGCGTTGCGCGCAGTGCGGACGCCAATGAAATCCGGCGAGCCTATCGCAAGCTGGCCCTCAAACACCACCCCGACAGGAATCCGGGCGACAAGCAGGCCGAGGACCGCTTCAAGGACATCAACGAAGCCTACGAGGTCCTTGGGGATGCCTCCAAGCGCGCCCGCTACGACCAACTGGGAGCCTCCTACCGCGCGTATCGGCGGTCAGGTGCCGGGCCGGGAGAGTTCGATTGGTCGCAATGGATGGCAGGTGCGCCGGGTGGCGTTCGGGTGGAGGTGGGTGACTTGGGGGAAATGTTCGGAGGAGGGTTCTCCGAGTTCTTCAACTCCATCTTCGGGGGCATGGCCGGCGGACGCGTCGAGACGGGGGGCCGATCGCGGGGCCGCGACGTCGAGCAGGCCGTTCGCATCAGCCTGCAGGAGGCCTTCCAGGGAACGACGCGAACCGTGCGTGTGGACGGTCGGCGGCTCGAGGTGAAGATACCGGCGGGGGCGCACACCGGAACCAGAGTCCGAATTCCCGAACGAGGGGAGACGGCGCGCGGCAAGCCTGGTGACCTCTACCTCGTGGTGGAGGTCGAGCCAGACCCGCAATTCGAACGACGGGGGGACGACCTGTACGTGGATGTGCCGGTTGACCTCTACACGGCCGTCCTGGGCGGCGAGGCGAAGGTCCCCACTCCGGGGGGGACGGTGGTCCTGACCATTCCCGCCGGAAGCCAGCCCGGGCAGCTGATGCGGCTGAGCGGGCGCGGCATGCCCCGACTGCGGGAACACGAGCGTAGCGGCGATCTTTATGCGCGGCTCAAGGTGGAAATCCCCCGCCATCTCACGAAGCGAGAACGGGAGCTTTTCGAGGAGCTTGCGTCCAAGAAACGGCGTTAGGGCTGCCGGATCGGATGGGCTGGCAGGCCCTGCCGAGGAGAGGTGAGGCCCAGTGGTGAGGCGGACTCTGATTCTCCCTTTGGCCCTGGCGGTCGTCGCCTCGGCGTGTGTGCAATCTCCGCTCTTTGAATCGGCGACGTCCGTTCGCACGCCGATCGTCCCGGCCTCGCAGGCAGCTGAGGCCAACCCGGCCGGCCCGAGCGGGGCTGTCGGCGATTCCTCCGATCTGGTGGAGCTCTACGAACGCGTCAGCCCGGGCGTGGTGGCCATCCAGGCCTACGTCCAAGACGGTGTCTCCCGGGGCTCGGGCTTCGTGATCGACAGCGACGGGCACATTGTCACCAATCAGCACGTCGTGGCCCAGGCCGACGAGGTGGAGGTGGACTTCCCCTCCGGATTGAAAGTGTGGGCGGAGGTGGTTGGGTCGGACAGCAACGCCGATCTCGCCGTGTTGCGCGTCGATCTCCCGGCCGAGGACCTGGCCCCGCTCCTCTTGGGAGATTCAAGCCAGGTGCGCGTGGGCGAGACCGTGGTGGCCATCGGCAATCCGTTCGGCCTGGCGGGAACGATGACGGTGGGGATCGTCTCGGGGCTGGGCCGGACGCTCGACTCGGAAAGCGCAGCCCCCGGCGGAGGGTTCTTCTCGTCCGGAGATATCATCCAGACCGATGCTGCCATCAACCCCGGCAATTCCGGGGGACCGCTCTTGGATCTGCAAGGCCGGGTGATCGGCGTCAATCGAGCGATCCTCACGGAGAGCTTCACCGTGGTCGGCGCTCCGGCCAACTCGGGTGTGGGGTTCGCCATCCCGGCGAACCTGGTGCGGCGGGTTGTGGAGGCCCTGATCGCCGAGGGCGCATACGAGTATCCCTACCTGGGGATCTCCAGCCTGGGGAGCCTGGATCTCCAAACGGTCGAGGAACTGGGCCTACCGCAGGCTATGGGCGCCTACGTCACGGGTGTCACGCCGGGGAGCCCGGCGGATGAGGCCGGGGTGAGAGGGGGAACCCGTTCGGAAACCCTCGTCGCCCTTGCGCCCGGCGGCGACCTGATCACCTTCATCGATGGGATCCCCGTCCGGGAGTTCGGTGACCTGCTCAGCTACCTCGTCAACCACACCGAAGTGGGCCAGGTTGTAAGGCTGACGATTCTGCGGGAGGGAGAAGAGATCGAGGTTCCGGTGACGATCGGCGCTCGGCCTTAGCCGAGCCCGCCGCCGTCTCGTGCGTCAGGAGGCTGCCGTGTTGACAGATCACGACCTGCACGAACTGATCGACTTTCGGCCCGGTCAACCGGTACTGAGCGTTTACCTGAATGTAGATCCCTCACAGGGAACCACCGACGCGCACAAACTCCGGCTGCGTCAGATGCTCAAAGAGCTCGACGGAGGCAGCGCCAAGGACCATGAGGTGCTCGAGCGGTATCTGGAGCACGAGTTTGACTGGTCCGGCCGCAGTCTGGCGCTCTTCTCTTGCACGGCGCAGGGTTTCTTTCGCTCCTTTCCTCTGGGTGTCCCGGTGCGCAGCCGGGCGCGCTGGATGGACCGCCCCTACGTGAAACCGCTGGCCGACCTGCTGGATCACTACGGGGGCTACGGCGTGATCCTCGTCGACCAGGAGGGGGCGCGCCTCTTTTATTTTCACCTCGGCGATCTTCGGGAGGAGGAGGGCTCGCGCGGCGAGGAAGTGCGGCGGACGAAACGCGGCGGGGGCTCGACAGCGCCAGGTCGCCGCGGCGGCACCGCCGGGCAGACGCGCTACGTCGAAGAGCTTGCCGAGCGAAACCTGAAGGAAGCGGCGCGCGTGGCGGCGCGTTTCTTCAAGGAAAACCGGGTGCGGCGGGTGTTGATCGGCGGCACCGATGAGAACGTGGCCCTCTTTCGCCAGCAATTGCCGAAGGCATGGCAGAGCCTGATCGTCGGCACCTTCCCCATCAAGCGCACGGCCGGTCATCCCCAGGTGTGGGCCAAAGCCATGGAGAGCGTCCGTCAGGCCGAGCGAGAGACGGAGCGAAAGCTGATCGACGCCGTGGTGACGGCGGCGGCGAAAGGCAAGGAGGGAGTGCTCGGTCTGGATGGGGCGCTTAGCGCCGCACACGCCGGGCAGATTCAGACGTTGCTGATCAGCGAGGGCTTCCGCGCGCCCGGGTACCGCTGCCGCGGCTGTGGCTACCTCACCGCCCAGAAGCTGCCGAGCTGTCCGTTTTGTGGGCGCGACTTCGGCCGGATCGAAGATGCGGTCGAGCTTGCGGTGCGGAAGGTCATGGCGGACGGCGGGGATGTGGAGGTGGTTCCCGGGGACCCGCAGCTGGAGCGGGCCGGGAAGATCGCGGCGCTACTCCGCTACTGACGCCTCAGCCTTCTCCGAGGCATCGCCTCGCCATACGGTCACCGCGGCGGACGCGAAGGGGCTGCCCTCGAAGGGCAGCCCCGGTGATTCGGAAGCATGAGGGTGACCGGCTCTACTCGACCAACCCCA
>DATEAV010000315.1:0-3066 GCA_035288185.1 Anaerolineales bacterium
CGTCCCTGTCGTCGTCCCGCCGCCATTCCTCGCCCCTCCCAAGCCGCTCTATCCTCTCGTCGGCCGGCAGCCGGCCTCCTTCAAGGCTTGGCTGCTTTCTGCAGCGCCTTCGCCGGTGTTGGCCATCTGCGGGTTGCCCGGAGTGGGCAAGACGGCTCTCGCTATTCACCTGACCCATGATGAGGAAGTGCAATCGCGTTTCCTGGACGGCATCCTGTGGGCTGGGTTGGGTCGCCAGCCGGATGTGCTTGCTCTGCTCGGCCAGTGGGCAATGGCCCTGGGAATGTCGACCGAAGACATCGCCGGGCTTTCCAGCCATGAAGATCGGGCCCGCGCGGTTCACGCCGCGATTGGGCGGCGTGCCATGCTGCTCATCCTGGACGATGTCTGGCGGGCGGAAGAAGGGCTGTCATTCATGCTCGGCGGACCGCGTTGCGCTCACGTAATCACGAGCCGGCTCCCCAAGGTGGGCGTCGAGCTGGCCGGTCCCGGAGCAAGATCCCTCTCCGAACTGGATGAGGCGGAGGGCGTGGAGTTGCTTACGCACTTCGTCCCACAGCTTATCTCGCCCGAGGGCGATGTGGCGAGGCAGCTGGTGCGCGCCGTCGGTGGGCTGCCACTGGCGCTTACTCTCATGGGTCGTCATCTCCAGCAAGAGACGTATGCCGGCCAGCCCCGGCGCCTGAAGGCCGCGCTTTCGCGCCTGACAGACGCCGAAGAGCGGCTCCGCCTGGGCCAGATCCAATCCCCTCTAGACCGACAACCGAGCCTTCCGTCCGATATCCCCCTCTCACTTCTGGCGGCCATTGCCCTCAGTGATGAGGTACTGGACGGGTCGGCCCGGGAGCTGCTGCGCCGGCTATCTGTCTTCCCTCCGAAGCCGGACAGCTTTGGCGAAGCCGCGGCCCAGACGGTCGGCGAAGCTCCCCCGGAAGCGCTTGACAGCCTGGTCGATTGCGGGCTGCTGGAAACCCACGGGCCGGGTCGGTATGCGATACACCGGACCGTGTCTGAGTACGCCGCCCTCCAGCAGCAGGCGCCGGCTGCCGTCAGGCGTTTCATCGAGTTCTATGTTCACCTCTTCGAGGTCACCCCAGAGGGGGACCCGGACCTCGACCTCGAGTTCAACAGTCTGTTGGCTGCACTTGCCCTGGCCGGGGAGCGGGGCATGGACAATGCTGTTGTCCGGGGCGCGAACGCGGCCTACCCGTACCTGGAGGCGAGAGGTCTGTATGACCAGGCGGGAACGCTGCTTCGGGGTGCGGAGGCTTCAGCCCGCCGCCTCTCATCCAGCGTCGATCTGGCGAGGCTGCTGGCTCATCTGGGACGCTTCGCACACCGCCGAGGAGAGTATTCTCTGGCGGAGGTGCATCTGGGCGAGGGCCTCGCCTTGGTGGTTCCGTCAGGCGACCCCGACACGCACTGTGCCCTGCTCCAGGGCATTGGCGCGCTCGCCTACAGCCGTGGTGACTTCGCGCGCGCCGCGAAGCACATCGAAGAAGGCCTGTCCGTTGCCCGCCGGTCTGGCCTCACCTCCCGCCTCTGCGCGCTGCTCTCGAACCAGGGCGCGCTCTGTTTCAGCCAGGGTGACCTGGCCAAGGCGGAGGGCTGTTTCCGTGAAGGCCTCCGCCTGGCGCGAGATCTCTCCGACCGAGGCAAGATCATCGCGCTCCTGACGAACTTGGGCGTGCTAATGGCCCAACAGCGCGATTTCGACGCGACCGAGGCCTTTCTTCTGGAGGGCCTCGAGTTGGCGCGCATTGCCGGCTTTCGAGGAAGCCTCGTCTCCATCCTGACCAACTTGGGGACCCTGGCCAGCGATCGCGGCGATCCGGCCCAATCTCAGGCATCGTTCCGTGAAGCCCTCAGCCTTGCCCGGGAGCTTAACGACCGGGCCCGGGTGGCCCAATTGCTCGCCAACCTGGGGGCCCTGGCGACCGCTCGCGGAGAGATCGCGAACGCCAGGACCCTGCTCGCGGAGGGCCTCGAGATCGCCCTTGAGATCGGTCACCCGGAGCACACGTGCCTGGTCCTGGTGAATCTGGGCGCACTGGAGACGGAGCAGGCTGACAACCGCCAGGCTGAGGAACACTTTCGTCAGGCGCTCGCCTTGGCCGAGCAAATGGGCCATCGGCGATACATCGCGCTAATTCAGAGCCGCCTGGCGGACCTCTCGTCGCGGGCCGCGGCGAAGGATGACACCGAAAGGTGAAACACGGCTGCACCAGTTAGGTCTGAGGATCTCATCCTATTCCACTGATGGAGTGGCCTTTGCGTCCTGTGGCATTCAGCCTCACCCCCCTTGCCTCCTTAGGTAACCTCCCCTCCCCCGGCAGGTCCTCTTCGGATCGCCGATTCGAGAAACTGCCGGGGGAGGGGGCAATCTGGGACGCCCCAACGACAGAGAAGGGCCTCAAGGGCTCGCTCTCTGGCAATCCCCATGAGCACACAGGAGGCGCGACACTTGCGCCGCACTGGCGCGCAGCGCTAGTGTTGCGCCTCCGCCTGGCCCGCGGGATCTCTGGCACTAGGACGGCGCTCACAGCCTGTGAACGAATCCCGCATCGACCGTCGAGGCACGACGGGTGACACCTGATCCTTAGCGTCATCCTGAGGCCGTTCTGCAATCGTTCTCCTCACCGAATAGGCTTGGAGGCCGAAGGATCTCACATTCCGGTGAGTGAGATCCTTCGGCCTCCGAGGATCTGGGACGAGCCGACATTCCACAAGAACGGCCTCAGGATTCCGTGATGAGAAGGGGCGACGAAATGGTCAAGGGAGGGTCCGGGTTGCATCCGGGCCCTCCCAGGGATCTGCGCTGGACTATGCTGCCAGCCGCGGTGAGGATTGGAGTCCGATCGGGAAAATCGGAAGGAGGATTAGATCCAGGAAAGGATGTTCGAGAAAACGTTCCCGATCGCCGGCCCCAGCAGGGCCAGGATGACGATCACCACGACGGCCACCAGCACCAGGATCAGGGCATACTCGACCAGCCCTTGACCCCGCGCCTCGGCTTGAGACACCATCTGGCTCACCTCCTTTCTCTTTGGTTTGGCGCCCGGCCGG
>DATEAV010000316.1:0-6537 GCA_035288185.1 Anaerolineales bacterium
TCGGGACGATGTGCGCGCACTGCGCAGACTGACCGCCGGCCGGACGACGGTTCGGGCGGAGGTTGGCCCATGAGGCTCGCCGGCCGCTCCAGCCTCCTGCTGCTCACCATCCTGGCATTGGGCGCTTGCCGGGCGCAGGCCGTGGGCCAGGCCCCCTCTGGTGCCGTCCCCGCTCCCCCCTCGAGCACCCCGCCGCCCAGCGCCACGCCCGATCTGCGCGAGGCGGATCTTGCCCGCTACGACTCGCAAGGAAGCGTCGACTTCTCCGTCACACCTCTGAATCTAGGCGGCCCGGGCGAAGCCCTCGAGTTCGATGTCAGCATGAACACCCACTCGGTGGATCTCTCGTGGGACCTGGCGTCGCTCTCGACGCTGAGCACGGATACGGGGCTGACCGTTGGCGGCCTGGCGTGGCCTGTCGCGAGCGGCCATCATGTGAGCGGCGTGCTCACGTTCCCGACGGCCGTCGACGGGGTGCCTCTGATCGAGGGGGCCTCAGAGCTCACGCTGATCATTCGTGATGCGGCGGCGGAGAGGGTGTTCTCTTGGGCGCTCGCCCCGTGATCCCCCCGCTTGAAGTTTGTGGAACCTGACATCTTACTGGAAGACGTCTTCCCCTTTCATGTCACCTGAGAGGCCGTGAATGAATCGGACGAGGACATGCGCAAGCATCCCTCGCATCCAATTGCACTGATGCAATGCCCCTCATGGCTTGTGGCCTTTGGCCTCACCCCGTTCGGGCCGCGAGACCCGGCCCGCCGGGGCGAGACGGCCCCCCATCCACCCTCTCCGCTTGCCACGCTTCTTCATGCGCGCGGATCGAAAGCGGAGAGGGGGATTGAGGTCTAAGGAGGCAAGGGGCGGCTCTGCCGCCCCTTGCCTCCTTAGATAACCTCCCCTCCCCCGGCAGATCTTCATCACCCAGGCAACGGGAGCATGTGCCGGGGGAGGGGCCAGGGTGGGGGCAATACAAAACGCGCTGGCCGAGGTGAAGGGTCCTCGTCGGTCGATGTGGCATTGGTTCAAAGGCTATGAGGGCCGTCACATGGTTCTCATGCATTCCTCAGCAACCGGAGGCCCGAAGGATGACGCTAGCGGGAGGGGGACCAGGGCGGGGGCGTCTCGTGATGCAAGTGCCAATCCTCTTATGGAACGAGATCCTTCGGGCCTCCCAATTGGCGAAGGCACTTCGTCGATGATGTTACGGCCCTCAGGATGACCGTCGTGAGGCTAGGCTGCTATAGCGAAGGGGCACCCCGCCACCTGCACCCGCTATCATCCTGAAGACCGTCTCTCCATGCTTGGAATAGTAGGGATCCGGAGCCTTTCCCTACGGCACCCAGTTGGAGAGCACCCTCAGCGTCTGATCCGGCTGTGCCGGGTCGTTGGTCGGCAAATGGACCCGAAAGTCGTGCCGGCCGCCCATATCCCCGTGCATCATGAACTCAAGAACAAGCGTCGTGCTCTTGCCGGGCGAAAGGACCATCGAACCGATGGTCGGCGTCGGCGGTCAACATCCCTCGGCCACTTCGACATATGGGGCCTCCGTGAAGAGAAGCTGGCGGTCACCGACGTTGGTGAGCTCGAAAGCCACACGCACCGGCTGGCCGAGCCTCACGTCACCGAGGTCTTCCTCCTGCCGGTCAACCCGGAGCGCGGCCGCCCCCGCGACTTCGGGGACGAATTCCTCGCGCTCCCCGCCGAAGAGGGCGAAGGCGGCCAGGCCGAGCAACGCAGCTCCCCCGGCGAGCAGGATGCCGGGGATCAGGGAGCTTCGGCGGGACGTCTTCCTGCGCTGAGCGTCTTTCCTTTTCATTCTTCATACTCCATTGTGAATGTCCAAAGGTAATCGACCAGCGACCACAATTGTCCATCGGTGAAGATGGGGCCGAAGTAGGGCATTCCCGTGCCCATGCCTCCGCGGAGGATCTTGCCATGCAGCAGGGCAGGCCTCGCGCCCATCATCGATTCCAGGGATGCAAGATCCGCCGGGCCCGGGGCGTCGTCGGCGCCGCCGAGGCTCCCGGGCAGGGAGGTCGCCATCACGCCATCCGCGCCCCCGCCCTCGCCGTGGCAGGCGGCGCAGTTCTGTGCGTAGAGAGCCCTTCCGGCCTCAAGGGCCCGCGCCGTCGTGGCCTGGCGCCAGAGCAGAGCGACGAGGTCCCAGACGCGCTCGTCCCCCAACCTCGAGAAAGAGCCTTGCTCTCTCAGGCTCTGGAACGCCTGGTAGGGGCTATGGGTCTCGTAGTAGGCCCGGCCGCGCAAGCCGGCCGGCAGATCGATGCCGAGCGCCTCGCCGCCGATGGCGGATGGCCGCCGTTCGGGCACCCCCGGGGCAGGGTGGGGCGCGTCAAGATCGAGGCCCAGCCGCACGTAGGGCGGCTCCGCAGCGCTGCTCGGCGTGGCCCCGCCGCCTTGCGCCTCGATCGTGCCGCGCATCCGCCAATGCCCGGGGCCGCACCAGCGCGTGCAATAGTATGTGTAGCGCCCCGGCCGATCGAATGTCAGTGTGAGCTCGCTGTATTGCCCCGGCAGCACGTCGACGGCTTGCGTCTCGCTCCGGCCGATGGCGAAGCCGTGTACCACGTCGTCGGACGTCAGCCGAAGGGTGAGGGGCGTGCCGGCCGGAACAACCAGCTCCGATGGTAGCCATCCGCCATCTTCCGCGACGCGCGCGTGCACCTCGATGACTTCCCCATTCCGCCCGAGAGGCGGCAGCAGGATGATCGCCGCTCCGGCCAGGGGGAGGAGGACACCGAGGATCACCAGTAGCCTCGCCAGATGCTCGGGTCTCATCCGATCAGGAGCCATAGCTGGACCACTGTCACCACGAAGGCGAAACCCACGACGGGGGAAGCCTGCAGCAGGGCGCGCCGGCTTCCCCGCTTGTCATCGCCCAGAAGGCGATGGCCAATGCGCGAGGCGAGGCCCGCGGCCCACGCCAGCCCCCCGATCAGAATCCCGGCCTGGAGCGTGGGCACGGCCGCCCCGAGGTAGGGGGTCCAGGCGCCAACGGCCGTCCCGAAGAGATCCCAGCCTGCGCCGAACGGATCGGAGAGGACCGGCCATAAGTAGGAGAGGTTGCTGAAGACGAAGGAAAGGCTGAAAGCCACCCAGGCGGCCAATCCAAGTGGGACGAGAGCCTGGGAGTAGCTCGCGAGCGTCTCGCGGAAATTGCCACGGGGGCCGGCGAGCAATCGCCCGGCGGCCACATGCAGTGCAAACGCGCCGGGGAGAGCCAGGAAAGTCGCTGCCAGGAACCCGCCGGCGAAAGCCGCCCACTCCGGAGTCCCCACACGAAATGCGGCCAGCTTGATCTCGCCCCATGGCCCGAGCAGGACAGCCGAGTAGGCCAGAGCGCTTCCCAGCATTAGGAAGCTCTTGAAGGCCTCGTCGAGCCGCCGCCCCGCCGGGCGGGGAAGATCCGCGCCGAATGGACGGAGGTTGACGGCGATGTTGTCGTAGGGGCATGTCCTCAAGCACTCGAAGCACAGGCCGCACGACGAGTTGCGCGTGAGCCCCGCCGGGAACACCTGCCACGGGCACCCTTCTCCGCCCGGGCCTCCGACGTAGCAGGTCTTCTCGCGGTGCGCGGCGCAGAGGGCCGCGTCGCGCACGCGGAGCTCCACCGGCGCAACCTGCGAGTAGAGCCCCACGAACCCGCCGATCGGGCAGAGGTACTTGCAGAACGCCCGCCTCTCAAACACGAGGCTGACAACCGTCGCCGCTCCGATCAGTCCCAGGAGAAGCGCGCCGGTGACGGCCGGCCTTGTGAGGATCACCGTGCTGGAGATCGCCAGGAGAGCGAAGCCCGCGTTCTGAATCCAAAGATTGCGGAGCCGGCGCGGCCAGCGCAGGCCGAGGCCTCGGCGCCTGGCGGCCGGTGCCAGAATGCCTCCGCGCTGGAACCACTCTCCCGGGAGCGGCAGCGGGCAGATGCTGCACCAGCCCCGGCCGGCGATGGGCACGGCGACGAGGATCAAGGCGGCCCACCAGGCGATCCAGACGGCGATGATGCCGAAGTTGCGGCTGCCGACGGGAGTGCCGGCCAGCCCGGCTGCGATGGCGAGGACGAACCCCGCAAGGGCTGCCACCGAGAGGATCAGGCGCGGCCAGCGGCTGCGCAGGAGGCGCGCCAAGAAGGGGGACCTCAGGAGGTCGAAGCGGGTCACCGGCGAAGGATCCACAGCCCGAAGACCGAGGCCAGCAGACCCAGCCCGGCCCATCGCAGGAGCGTGAGATTGGGGCCAACGGAGAGCCGGCCGATCATGAATGGATGGAGCGGGCCGCAGGTCTCGGAGCAGCGAAAACGAAAGGTCCCGGGGCGGCTCGCGGTGAAGGTGAGGCGGGCGGTCTGGCCGGGGTCGGCGCGAAGCTGAATCCCATACCCATCCAGATACAGGCCGTGGACGACGTCCTGGGCGACAAGCTCAATGGTCACCCGGTCGCCCGGGTTCACCGAGACCACTCCAGGATCGTACGCGTAGCTCGAGGCTGCGATACGGATGGTCCGCTCGCCGGACGCCGCCCCCGTGGGCACCGGGACCAGAAGCACGACCAGGGCGAGGCTCAGGAATCCCGCCCATGCCGCAGGTCGAGCGGCGGCGTGGTTGGCGGGAGTCGAGGGGGAGCGGGAAGTGGAGAAGGGCATCGGAAGGAGTCAGGGCATGTTGGAGGGGCCGAAGGCGGAGTAGGTGCTATCGATGGTCGCCCGGATCTCCTCAAGGCTCGTCCCCTGGCGCAAGAGGCGCATCGTGTCTTGCGTGATGTCGACGCAAATTGAGCACCCGAGGGCGTGTGTGTCGTAGGAGATCTCGCCCGTGAGCGCGATTTCCGAAACGTAGCAATCGAGGTTTGAGGCGTGGCCCATCGCGCCGCAGCCGCAGTAGCAGGGGAGCGACCGGAGGATCTCCGGATTGGCCCCGGCGAATTGGTAGGCCTCACGCACGGAGGCGGGCGCCTGGCGCATCTCGGCCGGAAGATCATCCAGCGGGGTCATGATGTAAGGAGGGGCGTCCGCTCCGCACGCGGCCAGGAGCGGGGCGACCACGGCCGCCCACAGGACCAATCCGGATGAAGCGCGCAAGTTGCGGCGTGTCCCGGCCATCAATGGGCGTGGTGCCCGTGGTGCCCGGCGGGGCCGGCCGCGCCGGAGAGATACTTCTCTGGGTTCTGGTCGAACGCCCGTTTGCAGCCGGGTGAGCAGAAATAGTAGGCCTGGCCTCCGTACTCCGACTTTCCAGCGGCCGCCGCCGGATCGACTTCCATGTGGCACACGGGATCAACTGCTTTCATCGGAACCCCTCCTCACTGGAATCCTGAAGATCTGCGAATCCGTCCTTCGCCTCCGCGGAGGCCATCTCGATGACGTTCAACACCGCCGCCAGGGCTTTCCTGGCCGCCTCAGCATCCGGCTCCCGGCCCGCCTCCTCGACGAAGGCGATATGGGTGTGGGGTCCGGAGCCGTGCGCGGTGATGACGAGCGGCGGGCCGGTGGGGAATGCATAGGCGAGGAGCACGGCAAACTGGCAGGTGCAGGCCTCGGTTCCATGATCAGGACACTCGCAGTCGCCCCGAGCCGCCATCGCCGAGCGCAAGTCGAAGCTGCGGGAGACGCGGAAGCCCGCGCAGGAGAGCGACTCGCTCACGGCCTGAAGCGCATCATCCCCTTCGAGCGGGATCAGAACGCTTTCGTGCACCCTCCACCTCGAAGCTCAGTCTACGGGAGGGTGGGACGGCGGCCTAGGGCCGGGACGCCGGAGCGAGGCTAGGCCATTTGGCGGGGTCCTCCGGCATCCCCGCCTTCCTAGCCGTGCTACACTAAGGCATGGCACGGGCCGCAAGATCAGGGCCGACGTATTTGTGCGAGCGAAGGGACAAGCGGGGTCAGCCCCGGCCAGGGGTCCCCCTTCCCCGATCTGTTGCCCCTCACCCTGGGTGGGCGTGTGCCGCCGGTCGGTGGCCCCAGACCCAGGCGACGGGGTCGTGGCCATTCCACGCCCGAACCGGGGGGATTCCTCGTTGCAGCTCCGCGAAGACGGTGACCTCACTGCGCCTTCGCCGGCGCAGACAGCGAGCTAAGAGAGAAGGAGGGCTTCCATGCGCGTGATCCGTTCCGGCGTCGGGCCTCTGATCCAACCCCCCGATGTGAACGCGTTCCGCGATCTAAACCGCCAGAAGCCCAAGGGCCTGGTCGACAAGCGCATGACCGAGGCCGAGGCCGTTGAGCGCTTCGTCCACGACGGCGACTACATTGGCACTGAGCTCTATGGCACCGTCCGCTGCCCGATGTCCTTGGTGCGAGAGATCATCCGCCAGGGCAGGAAAGACCTGCGCGTCGCTGGCCAGGGCGTCCTCGAGCTCGACATGCTTCTCGGCGCCGGCCTCGTGCGGGCAATGGACATCACCTACATGGGGCTGGAGGTCTACGGCGTCTCCCACTGCCTGCGGCGCGAAGTCGAAAGCGGGCGTGTGAGAGTATGCGTGGAGTGGAGCAACGCCGGGATCGCCTGGAGGTTCAAGGCGGCGGCGATGGGG
>DATEAV010000317.1:0-4829 GCA_035288185.1 Anaerolineales bacterium
GCGAGCTCAGCAGAATCGAGATGCCAACGGATGTGGGCATGCCGGCCCCCGATACGCTGCGCTGGTGGGCCGATTCCGAGAGGCTCGGGTTCCGCGCCCTCGACTGGATGGCCGAGGGACGGCGGGAAGGCATCGCTGTGATCGATCTTCAGAGCATGGCCGCCCAACTCGTGCTGGAGGACAGTGATACCCGGCTGGCGGGGCGGTGTGGCAGCGATTGGCTGCTCCTGAGATCTGGGACGAACGTAACAGCCCGCTCCCTGGCCGGAACAGAAATGACTTGGACTTTTGCGGAGGACTCTCGGCTTGAGGCGTGCGTCCCGCCGGGTTTGGCCCGAACGTCCGGGATCCCCCTGCGGGAATGGCTGCAGTCTCCGGGGATCTGGCTCAAGAGATCCTGGCCGTACGGTCGGCGAGCGCTCCCCCTAGCCTCGTGGGAGCGCTCGCTTCGGCGCTGCCGCCCCGCGCATCCGCCGCAGAGAGGCCGAGGCGCCGGAGCGGGGGATTGACTCGAGCATCCTCTTGAGCCTCCCGCGATTTGCCCTCGAGGCAAACCAACGCGTAAACGCCACGCCGTGCCTCAGGTAGACGAGGTACTCTTCCGGGTCGACATCCTTGCCGAAGTAGTCGCGCAACGTCCAGTAGAGGACGTAGATGTTGCCGGCCATCAGCATGTGGGGGAGGCCGCGGATTTCCGCAGCAGAAAGTGGCGCAAGCGCCGGCTGCGAGAATAGGGCCTGCTGATAGGCCATGAGGAACACGCGTGCGTCGCTCAGACGCAAACGGCCGTCGGAGCGGCCCTCCCACGAGACACAGAAGTACCACAGCGCCAACCCTACATCGAAAGCCCGCATGTCGATCTTCGACCAATCGAAGTCGACAAGCCCTGTAATCTCGGGCCCCTCGAACTTGAGGTTGCCGGGGTGGTAGTCGCAGTGGATGAAGATCTCAGGGAAGCCTCGAGCAGTAGGCCTGCTCAAGGCGGCGCTGGTGGTGGTGATCGCCCTGCGCACCAGACTGAAGTTGCGCGTTAGGAAGTCGTCGAAAGCCGTCCCCTTTGGCTTCGCCCGGCCCTCCTCCCACTGGGAGCCGATGATCTTGAGCAGGTCGCGGATCTTGGGCTCCGCACGCTTGCCGCGCGGCCTGAGCGTGCTGGCGGCGCTGTGGAATCTGGCCAGGAGCTTCCCCGCGCTGTGGAGCTCGGCGTCCGAGAGCCTGGGGCCGACCCAGGTGTAGCGATCCTGCCCGGGGAGGAAGTCGAAGACCGCGTAGAAGGCGCCCTCTGCATCTCCCTCCGACTCGGGCCAGTGGAGGAACGTCTGACCTCGACGGGTGGGATGGAGGCGCGCTACCGGGCACGCGCCCTGGCGGGCAACGTGCTCGACCAACGAATGCTCGAAGAGGATCTCGTCGCGCCGGACGCCGCGCTTGTACTTGCGCAGGAAAAACTTGCGCCGCTGCCCCTCCCTCACCGTCTCGATGACGTAGGAGACGTTGACCGTCCCTCGCCGGTCCCGATCGTGGTGGATCAGCTCACCGAGGTCGTAGTTGGAGAGCACCTGAATGAGCTCAGCGGGTGAGTCCTGCATGCGTCCCGGAACTCCTGGCCGCCCCTACTGGGCCCTGGCGGAGGTTGCCCATTGTACGGCGGATAGTTCTGCACTGCACGCGCTGGAGGATGTGAGCACGGCCCGTCGCGTCGTCGCCCCGGACAAGATCCGGCCGGTGTCGGGTTTGGACACCTGTCCGGTCTCGGAAGGCACGCGAACGGCCTCGCGGCCGGCCCCGCCTCATCGTGCTTCAGCCCGGTGGGGCAAGCGTCCAAGAGTCCATCCCGCAGGCTAAGCCGCTTCCCACACCACGAGAAGACCGGCTCAGGGCTGAGGCCCAGGCCACAGGCCCGCACAGATCGGGGGAGGGAGCGGGGCGCGCCGAGAGCCCCCGTTGTTGAGGCCTCGGGGCCCGTGGTCAATCTGAGCCGCGGAACGAGTCCCAGATGGCCAACGCCGGCTTCGGCGTCCCGTCGGCTTCGCGCAGCCCGACGGCGGTGAACATCCCCAGCGTGTTGATGTCGTCGTCGCCAAGGCCGTTCTGGCGCATGGCGTCCGCGTAGGACTCGGGATTGAAGTCGTTCAGAAGCAGATAGACCCAGAAGCGCAGACGCCCTCCGAGCTGAGAGTGGATGGCGTTCAGATAGTCCACCTGGTCCTGCGGCGTGCCGCGGAACGGGCCGACCGGCTGGGAAGTGTAGCCCCCTTCGGCCACGGCCAGCGGCCTGTCGGTGCGGCTGAGAAGCGGGGTGTAGTAGTCGTCGGGGATCTCGGCACCGCTTTGAAAGACCGCAAACGGATAGGAGGAGATCACCCACAGGTCGAGTTGCGGCTCGAAGGCCTCCACCTGTTCCCAATTGGTCTGATAGGGGGCCCGCCCTTCCGCCGCGACGGCAAGAAGGTTGTTCAGATCTTCCCACTGAAACGTTGCGAAGACCTGCGTCTCAGGGGATTCGGCCTTGACCGCCGCGTAGACCTCTCGATACAGGCTCAGGTAGTTGGGGAAATCTTCGGGGTGGGCGTCGGCATAGGTGTTGATCTCCGACGCCAGGCCGAGGAAGCGCGGCCGGAACTCGCGCGTGATCCAGAGAGCGAAGTTCGAGAAGGCAGAGCGGACCTCAGGTGTGGCGAAAGAGGCCGTCCAGCCTTCCGGCAGGCCCAGGAACTCACGGCGGTTGAGGCCGTTGAGCGGGTCGACCACAAAGACGACGTCCAGGCCGTCTTGATGCGCGAGCGTGACCTGGTTTCGAATGTCGGTGAGCCGTGGGGATTCGGAGGAGGCACCGGCGAGGACTTCTTCCCAAGGGATGTTCGGCTGGATCAAGACGAAGTCGGCGTGGTCACCAAGCGAATGGAAATGGCCTAAGACGCTTTGGAGCGTGGCTTCCGGCGGGGAGGGGAAGAACCCGTAGGCAGTCCGTCCTGAGTCGAAGATGGAGGGCTGGGGCGGGCCAGCGGGCGCGGGGGCGATAGTACAGGCGAGGATGGCGAATCCTAGCGAGAGGAGGATCAGGGGAACTCGGCGCATTCTTGGGGCTGGCTCCTGAAAGGCTCGCAGTCTGTGAGAGAGGCCCTTCGATCATGATACAGGAAAGCCAACCTGGAAGTTGCGCTGCGGCGGGGGCCCTAACCCGAACAGCGAGCCCTGCCTTGGCGGGCCTCTTCGAGCCCCGGGTCGATCTCGAGGGCCCGCTCGAAGTAACCCAGGGCAGTGCGGCAATCCCCCATCTGCTCGTAGGTCTCACCTACACTTAGGACCAAGCCAGGATCGTTCGGTTCGAGGCTCACGGCACGTTCCAGCAGGGCGGTCGTCTCGACGGCGTCCCCGGAGAGGGCGTAGTATGTCTGGGCCGCCTCCAGTGCCAGCCATCCGCTCGCCGGGTCCAGGTCCATTGCCCTTTGAAGGTGGGCAAAGGCTTCTTCGTCCTGTCCGCGCTCTCGGTAGAGACCGGCGAGCGCTTCGTGGAGCCATGCGTCTTCCGGGTTGACCTCAATCGCCGATTGCAGCAGCGAGAAGGCCTCCTCGCCGCGCCCAAGGTCGTTGTAGAGGTCTGCAAGGGCAGTGTAGGCCGAGGTGTATGCGGGATTGACCTCCAGAGCCCTGCGAAAGGCCGCCTCAGCCGCTGGCACGTCACCCGCCTCCCAGGCATACCAGCCGGCCTTCTCGTGAAGGGAGGGATCCTGAGGGTTGGCCGCAATCGCCTGCTCGACGACGGCGATTGCCTGCTCGAGGCCCCGGCCCTGGTAGGTGGCGTCGGCCAGGCCGCTCCAGGCGCCCGAAGTGGCGGGGTCCAGAGAAGTGGCCCGTCCAAAGGCGGCCTGAGCCTCGGGCCAGGCCTCGAGGGCGAGGTATCCCCATCCGGCGCCCTCGTAGAGCCCCGGGTTGGGCGCGATGGGACTTGCCATGACCGCATCGAGTGCCTGCCGAGCCAGGGCGGTATCGCCGAGGGCGCGAGCAGCCTCCGAGACCCCCAGGTAGGAACCCAGCGCCCCAGGGTCAAGCTCCAGCGCGCGCTGGAACTGGGCGAGCGCCTCTGCCATGAACCCGAGGTCGTTGTAGAACCAGCCGGCCGCGTCGTGGAAGGGAGGGTCGTCGGGTCCGAGAGCTACGGCCTGGTCGAGGTAGCGCCTCGCATCCTCGGGGTAGCCGAAGTCGTTGAGCAGGGAGGCAATTCCCCAGATGCGATCGACGTTCTCGGGCTCGCCTGCGGCTGCGCCCTCGAAGTCCGCCAGGGCCGCGGCGAGGTCACCCTGACTTAGCCTCGCCTGGCCGTCCGCCATGAGCTGGTCGATTGTGCGGGTCGGCGCCGCCGGAGCGGTCTCGGTCGGCTGGGCGCCAAATGTCTCCGGGGTTTCGTTCGGCGGTGGCTGGCCAGGGCGGAGCAGCCCCAGGACGAGAGCGGCCAGGAGCGCAAGGGCCGCCGTCCCGGCAAGGACCCATCTCCTCAGGCGGCGCCGGGGAGGCCCGACTGGTTCGGCAAGGTGGGGGGCCACACTTGTGCTGGCAGGAGGGGCGGCCGCTTCTCGCCCAGGCGTGGCGGCCAAGGCCGAAGCCGCCCCGACCGCGTCCGTTAGCGCGCTGGCCATCTCTCCAGCCCTGGCAAATCGGTCTCCCGGGTCCTTGGCCAGAGCCTTCAGGATGACCCGTTCCACCGGCTCGGGCAAGCCCGGATTGCGCGCCCTGGGCAAAGGCAAGGGCTCGATGATGTGCTTCACGATCACGGCCATCGGGGTTTCCGCGCTGAAGGGGACATCGCCGGTGACCATCTCGTAGAGGAC
>DATEAV010000318.1:0-12192 GCA_035288185.1 Anaerolineales bacterium
AACCTCTTGCCCCCTCTCCGCTTTTCGATCAACGTGCAGGAAGGGGTGTGGCATGCGGAGAGGGGGTTGGGGGGCCGTCCCCCGCACCCACCTGCACCGCACCCCCTGGCACCGCCCGCCAGGGCAGGTGTGCAGTGCGCCGCAGGTGCAGGTGTGCGGTCTGGGCACACTTGCACTGGCGCTGCGCGCCAGCGCAGTGCCAGTGGGTGTGTCCTTCGGGAGGGCTTCGCGGCCCGAACGGGGTGAGGCCGAAGGTTCCCGACATCAGGCCCACAAGGCGCGTTCGGCCAGCCCTGTTCGTTCGCAGGTCTTTCCGGGCGAGGCTCGACGCGCCCGCAAGTTGCCGTCTCACGCGCAGCGGCCCCGCTAAAGGCGGGGCCGCAGGCAAGGGGCGAAGTGGGTCCAGGTCAGCAATCGACACAAGGGGGCGGCGTATAGGGCGTGATCGTTGGGGTATTGGTGCGCGTGGAGGTGGCTGGTGCCGTGGGCGAGTTGACGGATGTGGCGGTCCTGGTCGGCGTCCGCGTGCGCGTCGGGGTGATGGTGGGCGTGCGCGTGACGGTTGGGGTGCGCGTGATCGTCGGCGTGCTTGTGCTCATTCCCACGGGAGTGCGCGTCGGCGTGCGGGTGCGCGTCGGCGTGCGCGTGCGCGTGGGGGTTATCGTGGCCGTGGGCGCAGTGCGAGAGACCGAGCCGCTCAACGTGCAGCGCCCGTCGAAGATCAGCGTCACCGGGAACGTGCCATTCAGGCCTTGCCCGGACGCGAGGCCATCGAAATCTGCATCCCAGTTTTGGACCTGACCACTTGCCCAGGGCGGCGGATTGGCCGAGGAGTCGTAGGCCGTTGGCGGGGTATCATCGTCTAGGGTGACGTACGGATTCCCACCGACACGGAATTCACCGACTTTCTGGTTGCTGTAGGTCTTGGTCCAGCCGATGGACGCGTACGTCAGGAACACCGCCACCGGGTTGTTGTTTTCGACTCGCATCCGGACGGTGTCTTCGGATGGGATCGTGAGACTCACCAGGACGATATCACTGCAGCGCGGCGTCGGCGTGATGGTCGGGGTCCTCGACGGCGTCGGCGTAGCGGTGGGCGTCTCGGTTTGCGTCGGCGTCTCCGTCGCGGTGGCCGGAGGTGTGGCGGAGGGCACCGGCGTGTCGGAGAACGGGGGCGAAGCGGTCGCGGTGAACGTGGGCAGGGAGAGCGTCGAGGGCAGGCCGACGACCCGGGCGGTGCGGAACATCTCGACGATGCCCTCGCGGCTGGCGGTGAGATGGATCTGCGGCCACCAGGAGCTCAGGATCGGGACGATCAGAGGGTGATCGAAGTCCACGGTCACCCTCACCCGGTCGCCGGGCCCGCCGGCGTCTTCGGTGGGAGTGCAGTCGGCGGACTTGGCGTTGGGGGGATCGGGCTCGATGTAGGTGAAGAGCGGGCCGGGAGGCAAGCCCCCAATGCGGCTGGAGCACACCGTCACCCGGTAGTATCCCTCCGTGCTCTCGGGCACCGCCTCGTTGCGCAGGATCCCCACCGACCCGGACCTGGCGGAGTCTTCAATCGAAGGGATGCGGGCACTATCCACTTCCACCCGCGAGTCGCAGGCCGTGCCGCTGGCGTCGCTATCCACGCAGTAGGGGTCGTCAAACTCGCCGGTGACCGCGTAGCGGACTCCGAAACGGGCCCCGTTCTCCACCGCCAGCCACGCGTGGAGCAGCCGGCCCAGCTCGATGATGAGAAAGAGAACGAGCACCATCACCGGCAGGATCAAGGCGAACTCCACCAGGCCCTGGCCTCGGAATCGCTTTCGAGGCGGGCCGTTGACGAGGGGAGGCAGTTGCGCGCTTGGTTTCATATCCGTTCCCCTTCGCTAGTGCGTAATCCGGGTGAAGATCCTCGAGGCAATCGCCTCAAAGACCTCCATCAAGCCACTGCCGGTCGGCGAGAAATAGTAGTTACCGCAATTCTGCGGGTCGGCGATCGTTGAGGTCGGGACGCCGTAACAAGGATCGAGCAACGGGGGCGTACCCGGGTCGCTGTCGTCCCCGGCGCCAGCCACATAGCGCAGCAACTGCTCGCCCAGATCAGGATCGCAGGCCCCCCCGTACAGAGGATGGCAGGCCTGAGAGTCGATCGTCAGCCGGCCGAGGCCGATGGCGAAGATTACTGCGCCTTGGCCCGATTCGGCGCAGGCCGCGGGCTGGGGAGAGGTGGAATCGGGGCAGCCGACGAAATCGGCCATATCGCGCGATCTGTCATCGGCATCAAAATTGTCGAGATCCGAGGCCGGATATCGCGTGCTCCCATCGATATCCCGGCAAAAAGGCTGGATCCAGGTCGGCTCACCCGCTGCGGCGGGCGGGGGGTTGGGGCAGATCCATGACTCGAAGTTGGAGGGGTCGCCTGCCGTCTGGAGGGCAGCGTTCGCCCCGCCGTCGGAGAGGATGACCACAATCCAGACCGCCTCGTCGCGTTTGTAGAGGCCGAACTCATTTCCCGCGGTGCGGAGGCCATCGGCCGTGTTGGTGTTGGTGCAGCCCCTGGGATCACCATAACGTGGAGAGGAGGCATTGTTGAGTTGGCAGGGCTCGATGCCGGACGGCGGATCGCCTTGGACCTCGATGGAATTGAGGACGGTGCCCACGGAGGTCGCGTCGGTCCCGTCCTGGAGGCTGATCTGCTCGTACGCCAGATTGGCGAACGTGACCACCGCCATGCGGTCGTAGGGGAACCTCATTCGCGAGAGGAGTTGGAGGGAGGCGGCGCGCACCTCCTCGAAGGGGTGGCAGTCGCTACGGCGCAGGTCGGCTTCGATCCCCGGGTCCGGATCGTGGAGGAAGCGATTGGCGTTGCAGCGAAGAACATCGGCATCGGAAAGAGCGCCCACTTGCGCGTTGCTGGGATCGGGATAGCTGTTGCAGTCGTCGAGCTCGTCGGGCGGTGTGGGGGCCGCCCCTCCGCCACCCTCGCCATCATCGTCCCAGCCGTTGTCGCAAAGATCGTACGCCATCGACGAGGAGTTGTCGATTGCCAGCACCAAATCGATCGAGGCGGCCTCCGAAATGGCATTGGCGCTGATGTTGATCTGCGTGAAACCGATGATCGGCAGGAAGGCGAAATCGACCGGCATTTCGGCCGTCACGCGCACATACTTCCGTGGCGGATCGCCGGCCGGCGGGCAGAGGGTGGCGTCGTGCATGTAGGCCGGCGCGCCCGTGAAGTAGGTCGTGCAGACGAACACGTGCGTGTTCGTCGGGCTGATCGAGTTGAGCTGGACGAATTCGTCGGCTGCCCGTTCGATATCCTCCGCCAGGCGCCCCTCGCGGAATTGATTGGCGGCGGCCAGGGCGGCGGCGTCGACCGCCCGCCGCAGGTGGCCCACCTGTGTGAAGAGAATGCCGGCATCGACGGCCAGGCCGACGAAGGCGGCCAAGCCGACAAAGGCCAGCGCGATGAGGATCAGGGCTTGCCCGCGTTCGGGCCGATGGGTGGTCGGATTCTCATTCATGGGCCGGGCGTCCGCGTGGGCTCAACAAACGTGTTCGGCATGATGGTGTAGGCGTGCAGGAGCACCGGATCGTCGACAAAGGCCGTGATCCAGGGCAAGGCAAGGATCATGTCGTAGTTCCAGAAGATCTCCACCAGCACCACGCCGGTGTTGGGGGCCAACGGATTGAGCATGGCCTGCACCTGGGCCGAGGTGAACCGCGAGACGTGCCTGCCGTAGAGGCTCCAGCCGTCGGAGTCGGGGAAGCGCGCTGTTACCACTCCGCCGGCGACGCTCAAGGAGGACAGGACAAGGTCATCCCGGGTTGGGTCGAGAATGACCTGAGGCTCGAGGGCCAGCGTAACGACGCACGGGACGAGAGTATAGAAATACGTGGAATTCGAGCAGTCGCCGCCGTTATTCGTGAGCAGCGGATCGACGTTGGAGGCGTAGCGCGCTCCGTCGCGCGCAGCATCGATCAGATCAAGATAGTAGTTCAGCAAGAAGCCGAACTCGATCAGGCCCGACATCATAATCAGCAGAATCGGGAGCATGATCAGGAACTCGACCATGCTCTGCCCGCGGGCCCCCCGCCGCACCCAGTGTTTTCGAACCCAGGCCTTCATCTTCAGCCCGCCTCTCCTTAGCCGATTACGTCACACGCCGGGCAAGAATCCGCCCGGGCTCATCCGTATTATAGGCCCCCGCCTTGCACCCCAGCCCAGTACCGAAGCACCACCCCTCCCACTGTCGCCCCGGTCAGACGACATTGTAACGGAAACCGAACACTTGACTTGTGGGGTGCGGCGGCCTCCAGGTTCCCTCTACGCATCGAAGGCGTTCCAGACCCTGAAGTAGACGGCCAGAGCTCCCAGGATCAGGAAAGGGCCGTAGGGGAACGGGGTGAACGCCGAATACCGCCTTCTGGCTGCCATCCAGGCCAGGAAGAGAAGGCTGAAGGCGCCGGCGGCGAAGATGCCCAGGGCGAGCCCTACAAGAACACCCGGCCAGCCCAGGATCAGGCCGATCAGCCCGGCCAGGTTCACGTCCCCGAACCCGAAAGGGACCTCCGAAAGAGGCTTCCCACGGAGCCGGGAAGCCGCACGCCCGAAAAGGCCGCCCAGTAGATATAGAAGGTAGAAAGTGACGAACCCCACCAGGCCGCCCAACAGGGTCTTCAAGGGCCCGCGGGCGGGGTCAAGAGCTCCGGCGACCGCGAAAAGCATCGCGGCCGGAAGCACGACGGCGTTCAAGATGAGCCGATGCTCGAGGTCGGTGATGACGATGAGAAGGAATACCGCCGAAACGGCCAGCGCGCTGGCCAGTTCCACCGGGCTCGTGTACGCGAGGCCGAGGGCAGGCCCCCCGAGCAGCGCGATCAACTCAACAGCTGGAGCGCGCGCCCCCCGCCCCGTGCCACAATAGGCACAGCGCCCCTCACCGGCCAGCAGGCCCAAGAGGCCCGAACCCGCGGCCGGCGGGCGCGGCGCGCCGCAGGCTGGGCAGCGCGGCCACGCGGGCGGAAGGTGATAGGGCAGCGAATCCGCCAGCGCGTTGATCACGACGCCCAGCCCCCATCCGAGCAGGATCAGAATTGCGGTCACCGGAAGGGATTATACAGGCCGTCTTGTGCGAGCGCCGCACGGCGCGGCGATGGCTGCAGCGATGACATGCGAGGAGTCGAGGCTTGGCCTGCATCCGCCCCGGCGGGCTCCCGCAAGGACACCGGGACGGTTTGCGCCCGCCGCACCTACCCCCAGCCGCACACTTGCACTGGCGCTCCCGTAGGACACACCTGCCCTACGGGCACGGGCACTGAGTGCCCAGACCGCACACCTGCCCCCCGTTCGGGCCGCGAAGCCCCGGCCCGCCGGCCGTTCGCCCCGCGGGCTGGCGCCCGCAGGTCGCCGGCCCGGACGGGGGGCGAGACGGCCTGCAGCGCATTGCACACCGCACCCGCAACGCACCGCACACCGCACCCGCAACGCACCGCAGGTGCGGTGCAGGTGGGTGCGGTGCAGGTGGGTGCTGGGTCGGGACGATGTGCGCGCCCACCGCACTTGCACACATGTGCCTCCCGATAGGACACCCCGTTCGGACCGCGAAGCCCTCCCGAAGGACATCGGGACGATGCGGTCCGCCGGGGCGAGACGGCCGGGACGGTGTGCGGCGCAGGTGAGTGCGGTGCACACTTGCACTGGCGCTCCCGAAGGACATCGGGACGATGTGCGCGCCAGCGCAGTGCCAGTGAGTGAGCCCAGTGCAGGCAGCAACGCCGGTGCTGGGCGAATCCCCGTTACCGGCCGTTGGCATGCACGCGTGGATTCGATGCCACGCCTCGGGGACCCTCACCTGCCGGCACCGACCTGCGCCGCCTGCCGCGGGCTGGCCCCCGCCGGGTGCCGGCCCGGCGAGGTGCTGCTGCCGGTCGGCGCTGGGCGCTCCCCTCACACTGACAAGCTGAGGGTCATCTTGAGGACCCTGCGCCCTCCGCGGCTCGACATGTTGCGCGCATCTCGGATCATCCCCCCATGCGCTCGAGCTCACGCAGGTCTTCTGGAGTATCGATGTCGAGGAGGATGGTCGGATCCCATTGGATCCCCGCCATGCGGAAGCGGTCGAAGAGGAGACGCCCTCCCAGATCGCCGTAGACGCTGGCCAGATCGCGGAAAGTGATGCGATCGAAAAGGACGGGGTTTCCCCACCGCCTTCCGACCTGCGGAGCGACAATCGGTGTGAGGCTGAGATGATGTTCACGAACCAGCGCGGAAACGAGGCGATGGTCGACGAGGGGGGTGTCGCAGAGCACGAAGACGACTGCCTCGGCCTCCCGCTCGACCGCGGCGAGCCCCGCCCGCACCGACGTGCTCTGGCCCTCCTGCCACGCCCGGTTGTGCAGGAACCGCACCGGCTCGTCGCGCAGGGCAGCACGTACCTCGTCTGCCATCGCCCCGACGACGACGACCAGCGGCGAGAGGCCCCCATCGAGAGCCGCGCGCACTGCGTGCCAGACGAGCGGCTTGCCCCGCCAGACGACCATCTGCTTGGACTGGTGGAGGCGGGTGGAGCCGCCCGCGGCGAGGACGACTCCCGCCACTCGGCCGAGCATCTCGACCGCAGGCTGCGCGGAGGGCAACGACCCAAGGACGACCGCTCTCACCGCCCCCGAGGCAAACACGGCCTCGGCCACCTCGCGCCCCGCGGCCAGCCTCGGCCCCTCGGCCTTGGTCAACAAGACGCGAACCTCCGCGCCGGGAGGCACTCGCTTCAGCCCGCCGGCGGGATCGACGAGAATCCGGCTGATGTGAGAGGCCTGCAGCGTCTCGCCGCTGCCGAGCCATAGCATCGCCGCCGCCCGCTCGGGGTGGTGCACGAGGCCGGCGTCGAGGGAGGTTCCGATCACGTCGAGCCCGGCCATCGGCACCACCAGATCCACAAAGCGCGGGACGGCCGGCTCGCGATCTCCGGGGGCTTTCAGGGAGAGGCCCCGAGCGCCGTCGGCCTCAATGAGCAGGGCCGCTCCCGTCGCCGCCGCGACGCGGCGCAGCACTTTCAGCGCGGCGCCCTCGACCGCCGACCAGCGCGGCTCGTCCCGGGCGACCGGCCCCGTCACCAGCACCGATCGGTGTTCGGCCAGAAGATCCGGCAGCGTCTTCAGAGCCGCAACGCTCGAGGCCACCAGGTGCGCCTTGGCCAGGGTTCTCTGGCTCAAGGCGAGGTGGGTGGTTGTCGTGGCGATGACGGGGAACTCGGAGGCGATCTCGGAGGCAATGCAGGCGATGGCGCTCGATTTTCCACCCGCCCCCACAAATGCCGCCACTTGCTGCGGCGCGATCCGGAGCGCGTCGGAAAGCCTCATCTCATCGACCAAGGCCCCGGCGGATTTCGCTGTGCGAAAGCGCCGCCTCAACCACACCCCCTCCAACGGCCAGGGCTTTGTCGGATATGAGCGTGCAAAGGGACGGATCTCCCCGGGGATCGATATCTCCGATCTTCACACCTGCCTCCACGCGCAGCCCGTCATGCAGCAGGCCGCGCAAGACCCCGTCGAACTGCGCCCGCACAGCCACGCCGTCCACCTCCGCCACCGACTCCCCATCCCGGACGGTCGAACCCAGGGACACGAGCCCGCGCACCTCGCCTGCGGTCGGGGCGCGGAGTACGCGTTCCTCGGCAAAGCCTGCCACCGGTTCTGGCACGCGGGTATCGGCGGCCGCTGTCCCATGCCAGATCACCCTCCCCAGATGCGGCCCTCGCTTTGTTTCCACAACCGCGTCGCAATCCTCGCCCGCTTTGAATCCCGGCCCGAGGCCGATGAATAGCGCCGCCGCTCCTCGGCCGATCTCGGGCGCCGACTTGCGCATCCGGCCATCCACAAGCACGCGGGGGCGGAGTTGCCCGAGGCACGATGCCTGGGGATCCACCAGGACCGGCACGGTCTCGTCGGAGAAAGCGTGCTCCACCTCACTCACCTCGTCAACCCGCAGGGCGCGGATCTCCTCCACCCGGATCTTGCCGGCATATACGGCCTCAGCGAAGGAGACCAGCCGTCGCACCGCCAGCGGTCGAGCGAGCTCGAGGACGACGACTCGAAATCCGGCGCGGTGAAGCCTGGCCACTGCACCGCTGGCGAGGTCTCCCCCGCCACGGACGAGGGCGATGGGCCGGCTTGACGTCATCGCCTCCCGGCCTGGCGAAGCGCACGAACGACGCGCGGGGGCGTGAGCGGAAACTCATCAAACCAGATCCCCACGGCGTCGTGAACTGAAGCGGTGACCGCCGGCGTGAGAGGCAGATAGGGCATCTCGCCCATCCCGCGGGCGCCCCAGGGGCCTATTGGATCCGGGTATTCGAGAATCACGGACACCACCTCGTCGGGGATGTCGACGATGGTGGGGATCAGATAGGTGGAGAGATGCGCCGTCCGCACCTGTCCACCTTCCTGCTGGAAGTCTTCCAGCAGCGCGTAGCCGGCGGCCTGCACCACGGCGCCCTCGATCTGGCCCTCGACGAGCTGGGGGTTCACGGCCTTGCCTACGTCGTCGGCGCACACCACGCGCAGCACGTGGGACTGGCCCGTCTCCACGTCCACCTCCAGCGTGACGGCCTCGGCGACGTAGCCGTAGGCGAAGTTCGGCACCGCCTGACCGGTGGCCGGATCGAGAGGCGTGGTCCGGGGAGGGCGATATTGATAGGCGGCGATCGCGGGCCGCTCTTCGGAATTCCACTTCGCCAGGGCCGCCTCGGCCGCGCCGCGGATGGAGTTGCCTGCCATGAAGGTCATCCGGGAAGCGGAGGCCGAGCCGGAGTTGTCACTGGAGGCCGTGTCGGAAACGACCAGCCTCACCTTCTCGATCGGGACGCCCACAGCCTCCGCGGCCATTTGCGCCATCACGGTGTGAGCCCCCTGCCCCACGTCCGCCCCGGCGTGATGCAGCACGACCTTCTCGATCTGGGCGGCCCCGTGCAGTTCGATCGTTGCGGAGGAGCTCTCCGGCGCGCCAAACGAGAACCCGACGTTCTTGAACGCGCAGGCGAAGCCCAGCCCACGGCGGAAGTAGGGCTCGGCCGGGGTGCCGAGGCTCGCGGGCTGCGGCCGCCTCCATCCCTCAAGGCCCTTGCTCCAGCCCGCGTTGCGCGCGCACTCCTCCACCACTTTGCCCAGGCTCACGCCTTCCGGGAGCGGAGTGCCCACGGAAAGCAAGGCGCCCTCCGTGAGGACGTTCCGCATCCGGATCTCCACCGGATCCATCCCCAGCGCTTCCGCCAGCTTGTTCATCTGGCTCTCTGCCGCGAAAGCCCCCTGGGGCCCACCAAAGCCGCGGAAGGCGCCGCCGGGAATGTGATTGGTGTAGACGGCGCACGAATCGACCTTGACGTTCGGGATCTCGTAGGGGCCGGTACACATCAGTGTGGCGTTGCCGAGCACCTTGGTGGAGGTGTAGGCGTAGGCGCCCCCGTCGGCGATCACTTCCATGTCGGCGGCCACCACCTTGCCCTCCCGGGTGGCGCCCCACTTCGCCCGGATCAGATACGGATGGCGTTTGTGGTGGCCGAGGATCGATTCCTCGCGCGACCAGATGATCTTTACCGGCCTGAGGATGCCGCGTTGCGCCAGTCGCCACGCCGCCAGGGCGAGGATGATCTGCACCGACATATCCTCGCGCCCTCCGAACGCGCCGCCGATCGCCGGGTAGATCACCCGCACCTGTTCGGTCGGGACATTCAGCGCATGCGCGATTTGCTCCTGATCCTCGTGCGTCCATTGCCCGGCCACTTCCACCGTGATCCGCCCATCCGCGTCGAGGTAGGCCAGGCCGGCCTCGGGCTGCAAGTAGGCGTGCTCCTGCGCCGGCGTTCGATATTCTCCTTGGACGACGATGTCTGCCTCGGCCAGGGCCTTCTCCACGTCTCCCTTGCGGATCCGGTAGCGGCAGAAGACGTTGCTGTCTGTCTCGGGGTGAAGGAGTGGAGCGTCGGGCGCCATGGCCGCCAGAGGATCGATGACCGCCGGCAGATCCTCATAATCGACTACGATCCGACGCAGAGCCTCGGCGGCAATGGGCTCCGTGTCGGCGACCACGACCGCCACCTGGTCGCCGACAAAGCGCACGCGATCCACGTATGGCTTGCTGGAACCCGGCCCACATAGAACGGGCTGGTCGGGCAGGATCAGCCCATACTCGTTGACCGGCACATCCTTGGCAGTCAAGACTGCGAGCACGCCGGGAAACTCCTCCGCGGCCGAGGTATCGATGCCGCGAATCCGCGCGTGCGGCCGTCCGGCGAAGAGGACTTTCATCATGACCTGGTCGGGGAGGTTGATGTCACCCGGGTAGAGCGTCTCGCCCGTCACCTTACCCCGGGCGTCCACTCTCCGAATCGACTGACCCACGACCGGCATAGCAGGCTCCTACAGTTGCGGCCGTTGCCCGGCCGATTCGATCTCGCGCCGCAACACCTGTCGCAGAATAGCCAGGCTGGCGGCGTAGGTCGACTCGAGTCCGTGGTAGGAAAGGCCGGCCACCGCAAGATTGCGGCCCTTGTACATCGGCTTGTCGGAAGCGTAGTGCAGGATCCCAAGCTCGAAGGGCAGGCCATAGAGGTTGACGACTTCGTTCTCCGGGTGTCGCTTTGGCCGGAACATCTCGTAGACGGCCGAGAGGTAGGGCCCGGCTTCCATCTCGATGTCGGTGTAGCCCTCCCGGTAGAAGACGTCCATGAAGCGCACGTTCTGCAAGAACGTTCCCCGGACGCTGACCGCCTTCTGGTTATCGAGCACGCCTCCGTACGTCAGGTCTTCGCCGACGTTGGAGGCGGAAAAGCAGTTGTCGATCAAGTAGGTGTTTTGGGAATGCTCATCGTGCACAACGGCAGGGAGCATCACGTCCCCGATGACGCCATTGAGCGTGGCGGCCTTCCCCAAGACGTATACCCCCCGGACCTCGCCCACCCGCGCCGCGAGGTGGGAGAGGATTTGGAAGGCGGCCATCCCCAGGGGGTAGTCGATATTCACAATCATCGCTTCGCTGGATCGGAGACGGTCTAACCCCGGCCCTTGAAGCCGGGGGTCGAGCCAGTCCGGGCGCAGGCGGGCAAGCTCGATGACTTGAATTTCCACGTCGAAGCTCTGCTCGCTGCGGAACCTTCGCACGCCGCACTCCTTTTCGGCGCTCGCCCTTTCGGCTTCTACGGCCCGCCCCCTCTCCGACTCGAGAGACCTACGAAGGGCATAGTAGAGGAAGTTCTCGCGCCCGCCGCGAGACCCCTGGGCCTCGACTTCCTTCCACTCGGCCTCGAGATCCGCAAAGCCAGGCTCGTGCATCATGCGGATGAGCTCGCTGTCGCGGCGAAGGGCAAACCCCGTGAGGAGGTTGACCAGGCTGTGGGTGTTGCTCGAAACGAAGTAGACCGGCCGCTGGAGGATCGAGGGGATCGCCTCTTCTACGTCTTTCCACCACTGCTGGGTGGCCCGTTGATAGTCGACCAGCGATCCAGCCAAGAGCCGCACCCTCATCCTCTTCGGGCGTCGCGAGATGGCATCGAGATTCGGCCAGAAGGCCTCCCCCCAGACCTGCCTCAGCCGCTCGAGATCCGCCGGATCGATCCCCACCCCGTGCGCCAGCGCGGCAAGCGAATCCTCCCCCTCGCTCCGCAGCCCCAGGGACTGCCTCACCTGAGCTCCCTGCATCCGGGTGTGGAGCTTGTTCCACTCGATCTGGAACGCGGTGAGCATCGGCAGGATGTCATCGATATCCGAGCGGCTGGCGATGTAGCAGGCGAGCGTCCCGGCTCCGTCGTAGTAGGATCGGCGCCGCCGCGCCCGGGCGACGACGGGCTGCCACGCCTGAACGTCGCCCACCCCCCGTCGTTGGAAGACTTCCGCGCTCTGCCCGAGGATGACGCGGTCGACGCCGGCGATGCAGGCAGGCAGTCGCAGGCTGCTGTAGATGAAGGCCGGCATGTCTGGCTCGGGGGAGCGCGCGTTCACGTGAAGCGAGGAGGCCATCTCGGCATGCACTTCCTCGAGAGTCCGGATCTGGATCTCGGCCGTTGAGCGGAGGAGAGAATAGTAGGTCCGAACGTAGAGCTCGATCTCCTCCGATCCGGTGCGGGGAACTGCCCGATCCATAGGCTGAGGGCTATCTCCTGCGCACCGGGCGCTGGCGTTTCAGCGGTGGAGAGTCGGTCTCGCCCGGCCTGA
>DATEAV010000319.1:0-2921 GCA_035288185.1 Anaerolineales bacterium
CTTTGGCAAGCTCTTTGTTAGGCGCTTCGTCTCGGCGGGCCTTGGCGGAGGCGAGTCGGCGGAGAACGCTCATGGGCGACGGGCGCCTCACCAGCGGGCCCGGTGCTCCTCGGAAAACCCAGCCAGGCCCTCAACGCTCACTGTCTCGCCGTCATCGGTGACGAGGCGCCCGCGGTAGCGGCCAAACATCTGGTGCACCTCGCTGGTGATCAAGAGGAGATTCGTGCGGGCAAGCCGCTCCTTGAAAGGAGTGAGCTCCATCTCGAGCCGTCCATCCGGAGAGGTCATTCTCCACGGCCGCATGAAATCGCCGGGGGTGTAGGCGATGTCTACCCGGCCCAGTTTGTGGATCCTTCCATTCAGGATGACCGCATTTTCCGTGGCGGCCGAAGTGTGGCCGAAGCCCCCGCCGAGGTTCAGGCCCAGCGTCCGCCCATCTGGCAGAAAGCCCGAAGCGCTCGCCCAGATCCAGAACGACCGGTATTCCCAGACGCCTCGCCCCCAATCGAGATTGCCGAGAGTCGTTCTTGGATCCAATGGGTGGGCCGCGCCTGCGTAGGTCACGCGCCCGCTGGCCGGCAGGCAATTCACCTTGCGGTTGTAGTAGAACCGTCGTCGCCCGATGGGGACAACGATCACCAGCGATTCGTGCGCCGGAGGCATCGCCAACGTAGCCTCGATCTCGAGGCTACGTCCCTTGCCGAAGCCCGGCCATCGCACCGACACGTGCCGCGCCTGCGCTTCTGCCCTGAAGATGAACTGCACATCGCCACCGGTGAAGCGGCTTTCTCCCTCGGTGCTGTTGCGCGGCAAGAGAATCCCCCGGCCCAGAGGGATCGTCAGGGTGTCTTCGGTGCATTCGCCGGAGGTCAGGTCGACGACGTAGGCGAAGACCTGGCCGGCGTAACCCAGGTCTGCAAGGGTTGCCGAGAAGAAGTGGGTCGGGGTGGTGATCCCATAGTAGTCCCAGCGTTTGATGCGCAATCGCTGGAGGACGCGGAGGTTGTAGAAGCGCGCCGCCTCGAGGTTGCAGTCGAGAACCGGGTGGCGGCTCCATCCAGCCTGACCGAGCTCGCCCTGAGGGGTGAGGAGTGAGGCGGGGCCCTGGAACTCTCGCTGAGAAGTGGGAGAAGGCATTGGGGCCTAGGCGGGCCAGAGCATGATGGTAAGTTGGGCGACGAGAATCCCCATGACCAATCCGACGAAGGCCTCGAAGGGTGAATGGCCGAGCACCTCACGCAGCTGTTCCTGACGGAGGGGGTGACCCTCGACGAGATCTCGCACCATGGCATTGATGATCTCGGCGTGGCGGCCTGCCTGCCTGCGAATGCCCGTGGCGTCGTAGATGACGACCATCGCAATGGCGATCGCCAAAGCGAAAATCGGGGAATCAAACCCCTCCGTCAGGCCGATGGCGTGGGCGGCGGCGGACACGAGCGCGGAATGAGAGGACGGCATCCCCCCCGCCCGAAGAAGCAGGGACCAGTCCCATGTCCTCGTGAGCGCATATTCGATGGGGAGCTTCAACGCTTGGGCCAGCCCCCAGGCGATCATGCAGGCGACCAATGCCCGGTTGTCGAACAGGGCGAGGAGGCTCACCTACCTGCTCTCTTCTTCCAGGTCTAGATCGGCCTCCGTGTAGCCGCCGCGCTCGTCGGGCATGAGCTTGCGGAGCTTGAGCTCGGCCTGATCGAGGAGGTCATTGCAGCGCGTGGCCAGAGCCTGCCCGCGCTCGAACAGGGCGAGCGCCTCTTCTAGAGGAAGCTCACCCGCTTCGAGCCGGTGGACGGTGGCTTCCAATTCCTGGAAAGCCTGCTCGTAGCTCATCTCCTCCGCCGGCTTGACCTTTGGCATGGTCCCTCCCAGGGCCTCGGCTCGACGGTATGATACGACGGTTTCGGTCAATCTCCCACATGGAGGGAAGAAGCTCCCTGAGCGGGAGTGGGTGAAAGGCACCCTGGCGGGGTGCCGCTCGCATTGGAGCCTACGTGGGGCGGCGGGGTTTCCTGCGCCGAGGCGGGACGACGTCGGCCGGGAAGACGCCGTCACTCACCCGGATTTCCAGCGCATCCCCTGCGGAGACCTGATGAACAGACCGGACCACGCGCCCGTCGTCTTCGCGCCGGACGACGGAGTAGCCGCGCGCCAGGATGGCCAACGGGTTGATGGCCTGGAGTGCCTGCCCCAGGCCCAGCGTGCCGGCTCGCCGCAGCGCAAGGTCGTGGCGGATGGCGCCGCCAGAGCGGCGGCCGAGCTCATCGATTCGCTGGCGGGCGTTGGCAAGACGTGCCAGCGGGGCCACCAGGCGCAGGGCGGTACGGCGGTCGGCCAGGGTCCAGCGGAGGTGCTGGAGGAGGGAGGCGAGGGACCGGGCAAGAGCGCGGCGGGCGGCGCGGAGCGGCGGCAGGAGATCGGCGCAGTCGGGGGTGGCCAGTTCGGCTGCCGCGGAGGGCGTGGGGGCGCGCAGGTCGGCGACGAAATCGGCGATGGTGAAGTCGGTCTCGTGGCCGACGCCGCTGACGACCGGCGCTGCCGAGGCGGCGATAGCCCGGGCCACGCTCTCATCGTTGAACGCCTGCAGGTCTTCCAGGGAGCCGCCGCCTCGCACAAGCAGGATCAGGTCGGGGTGGCTGGTCTGGTTGAGGGCTTGCAGGGCGGCGATGATGCCCGCCGTCGCCTCCGGCCCCTGCACGGGTGTGGGCGCAAGGATCACCTCGGTGAAGGGGAAACGGCGGCGGAGGACGTTGATCACGTCGCGCACGGCGGCGCCGGTGGACGAGGTGACGAGGCCGATGCGGCTTGGCCAGGCAGGCCGCGGGCGTTTGCGTTCCGGGGCGAACAGGCCCTCGGCCTCCAGGCGCGCCTTGAGGCGCAGGAACTCCTGATAGAGGGCGCCCTCGCCGGCGGCGCGCAAGTCGTCG
>DATEAV010000320.1:0-3754 GCA_035288185.1 Anaerolineales bacterium
CCCGCCTCGGGCTCGACCCGCTCGTCGGTGAACTTCGAAAGTTGGAGGATATGCTAACCAGCAAAAGCACGTTGACAGGATAGGCGACCTGTGCTACCGTATAACTATCATTATGGAATAAGATGGTTAGACACGAGATCCTGCGAGGCGGAAGATGAAGCGGCGCGCCGGCGGTCTGTGGCGTCATCCGGATTTCCTCAAGCTGTGGGCCGGCGAGTCGGTCTCGCTTCTCGGCTCGCAGGTGACCGAGCTCGCCCTTCCCCTGACGGCCGTGCTTACGCTTGAGGCGACGCCGGCCCAGCTCGGGCTCTTTGGCGCCGCCCGCTACCTTGCCCTTCCTCTTCGTCACCCCGCTGGCCGGCCTGTGGGCCGACCGGCGCCCTCGCCGCCAGACCATGATCCTGGCCGACATCGGGCTGGCCATCCTGGTCGGATCGATCCCTCTGGCTGCTGTGCTCGGCGTATTGCGCATGGAGATCCTATACTTGGCCAGCTTCCTGATCGGCGCCCTGCGCGCCTTCTTCGAGCTTGCCTATCAATCCTATTTGCCTGTCCTGGTCGAGCGGGCGAGCCTGGTGGAGGGGAACAGCAAGATGCAGGCGAGCGCTTCGGCCGCCCAGATCGGGGGGCCTGGGCTCGCCGGCGTCCTGGTCGAGTGGATCGGCGCACCCCTCGCCCTCACCGCCGACGCAATCTCGTTCCTCGCCTCCGCCATCGGCCTGGCGCTCATCCGCAAACCTGAGAAACCACCCGCGGCCGCGCGCGCTGGGTCGAGCGCTCTGCATCAAGTCGCCGAGGGATTCCGCTGGGTGCTCGGATCGCCCACGCTGCGCGGGCTTGCGGCCGGCGCGACCACATTCAACATCTTCAGCGCGGTGATTGAAACGGTGCTGGTTCTCTATGCCGTTCGGGATCTCGAGATTCGAGCGGGGACCCTGGGAGTGATCTTCGCCGCTGGCAGCGTCGGTTCTCTCCTGGGGGCGTTCCTCGCCGCGCCCACCTCCTCGCGATTCGGCCTCGGGAGAGCCTTCATGGTGTCGGCCCTGATCGCCGGCCTCGGCACACTTCTCCTGCCTCTGGCGAGCGGCCCGGCGCTCTTCGCGGCGATGGTCCTTACCCTGGCTCAGTTCATCCACGGAGTTGGAGCGTCGTGGGGGCAGGTGTACGCGTGGTCTGTGCGTCAGGCCGCCACCCCTCCGGGGGTGCTTGGGCGGATGAACGCCGCCTACCGGTTCTTCGTCACCGGTCTGGCGCCCCTGGGCGCGCTCCTGGGCGGCATCCTCGGAGGGTCGATCGGACCTCGATCTACGCTCCTGGTTGGCGCCATGGGGCTCCTCCTCAGCGTATTGTGGTATGGCTTCTCGCCGCTGCCGTCGCTGGCGCGTCTCCCCGAGGCCGAGGGCGCCTGAGTCGCTTTAGGCTCCGGAGCCTCTGGGGTTGCTGGCCCTGGCCCTTCTCCCCGAGGCAGACGCGGCGGAGTCGATCCCCGGCACTAGAGCCTACTTGGCCTCACGCGAGCGGCGAGGGTCCCGGGATCCCCCTGGCGACGGAAACCGCCGATGACTACGCCCGGACGCCTCAGCGTGGACGCGCCGTGGCGGTGTCAAAATGAGCGATAATCGGCGGAGCAGGTGACGACGATGCCGAACGGTTTCTGGGGCAAGGCGCTGTTTGTCGATCTCACGACGGGCGAGTGCCGGATCGAGGCGATCCCGGAGGAGAGCTTTCGCCGGACGCTCGGCGGGTGTGGGCTGGGGGCCCAGATCCTTCTCGAGCGGCTAGAGCCGGGCGCCGATCCGCTTGGCCCGGGTAACGTGCTCGGATTTCTCCCCGGGTTGCTCACGGGGACGGGCGCACCCTTCAGCGGGCGATTCATGGTCGTCGGACGATCGCCGCTCACGGGCGGATGGGGCGAGGCAAACGCCGGCGGCCACTTCGGCCCGGCGCTGCGGGCGACCGGCCTGGATGGGGTCTTCATCCGAGGGCAGGCCGATCGCCCCGTCTACCTGGAGATCGACGAAGGAGGCGCGCAGCTCCGCGATGCCCGCGCGATCTGGGGGCTCGGGGTTTCCCAAACGGAGAAGGCGATCCGGCAGGAGGCGGGCGCGGCTGCCCGTGTCGCCTGCGTCGGCCCTGCCGGCGAACAACAATCGCTCCTTTCGGGGATCGTTCACGACGGCGGCCGGATCGCAGCCCGCTGCGGCCTGGGCGCGGCCATGGGCGCCAAGAACTTGAAGGCGGTCGCGGTTCGAGGCGATCTCCGGCCGCCCCTCGCCTCCCCACAAGCCTTTCGGGCCGTGTCCGACGACTACCTCCGACTGTTCCGCCGAAAATCGTCGCCGCTTGCATCACGCATCCCGCGCATTCTGACGGCGCTGCTGCCTCTGCTGCGGCGGCTCGGCATACGGCCGTCCAGCGGCCCGGCCGAGCTCGTCGTGGATTCCTTCCGCAGGTATGGGACGGCCGCAGGGACGTCCATGCTGATCGAGCTCGGTGACACGCCGGTGCGCAACTGGCAGGGCGTCGGCTATCGGGACTTTCCTCTGTCCCGCGGGGAGAGGCTCAGCGACGAGGCCGTGATCCGCGACGTCGTTCGGCCCTACGCCTGCCGGGCGTGCCCCGCGGCCTGTGGCGGGATTACCCACGGGCCGGATGGGGAAAGGCGGCTCAGGGCCGAATACGAGAGCCTGGCCGCATTCGGGCCGCTTCTGATGCTCGACGATCTGGAAATCGTCAATCGCTGCAATCACGTCTGCAACGAGGCCGGCCTGGACTCGATCTCCATCGGCGTGGCGGTGGCTTTCGCTCTCGAGTGCAATGAAAAGGGCTGGCTTCCAGCCGAACTTGCCACCGAGCTCCCGCTGCGCTGGGGAGACGGCCCCACGATCCTTGAGCTCGTGGGGCGAATCGCGCGGCGGGAGCCGGGGCTCGGCGAGTGGCTCGCCGACGGGGTGGCAAGGGCTTCTGGCTTTCTGCCACCCGAGGCCAAGGCGGCGGCGATGCACGCGGGCGGACAGGAACTGCCCATGCACCGAGGGCTCTACGAGCCCAACGTCGCCGCCGGTTACGCGCTCGACCCGGCGCCGGGCCGCCACACTTCCACCGCTTCCGGGGTCGCCGGCCTGAGCGCATTCCGCCGCTACTTCGAGCTGCAAGGACATCGCCCAGACGGGCGAGGCGACTTCCCGGCCAAGGGCAGGACGACGGCGATCATGGCGGCGGTGCTGCGGGCCTACGATTCGCTCGGGCTCTGCCATTTCGCACTGCAGATGGGAGAGCCTCCTTTCCTGGAGTGGCTCAACGCGGCGACCGGATGGGATCTGGATGAGAGCGAGCTCTATACGATCGGCTGGCGGATACAGGCCCTCAGGCACATATTCAACTCTCGGGAGGGCCTCCCTCCGCTCGTCCCCCTGCCGGCTCGCGAGCGCGGCGATTCTCCCCAACGGAGCGGAACGACGGCCGGCCTGACGCTCGATATGGACGCCATCGCCGCCTCCTACTTCGCCACACTGGGGCTCGACCCTCTCAGCGGCCTTCCGCTTCCCGAGACGGCGCGGCGGCTCGGGTTGGAGGAGGAGCCAAGCGCTCGACCCAGGCCGGCCAGGTGAGGCCGCTCAAACCGGTGGAGTCCCCGAGCGGCTCATAGCGTGTTGCACACAGACAGGCGTGCCTCTGAAGCGCGGTGAGGTTCGTGGGGGGCGGAGGAGGGAAAGTGCTTTTCCCCCCTCCGTCCCCCCACACCCCCCACCAC
>DATEAV010000321.1:0-2359 GCA_035288185.1 Anaerolineales bacterium
GACGACCTGAACCAGGATATGCGGGAGGCCGAGCTCGGTCAGGGCGGTCACGCGGGTGGCGCCGTCGAGAACGATGTAGACCTCTCCCGCCTCGACGACGATGACCGGGTTCTTGAGGATGTGCTGGTGGCGGAGACTGACCTCCAGGCGCCGGGCGCGCCACGGGTCGAAGTCCTCGTGCAGCCGGAGCCGGCTGAGGGGGACGATGCGCAGGCGAAGCGACGCCGGGTCCAGTCTCATTCTCGTGAGGACGGGGGCCCGGGGTCCAAGGCCCCCCCATGCGTGCGGCCTTCGACGCCTGGGCCCCCCGTCCTTCTCACGCGGCGGCGATGGCCGCCGGCACCTGCGGCAGATGCGTCATGGCCTCGGCCACAAGCTCCTGCGGGTACTCATAATCCTTCAGTTCACCTTTCATGTAGGCGTCGTAGGCGCCCAGGTCGAAGAGGCCGTGGCCCGAGAGGTTGAAGGCGATCACGCGCTTCTTGCCTTCGGCCTTGGCTTTGAGCGCTTCGTCGATGGCGACGCGGATGGCGTGCGCCGATTCGGGCGCCGGCAGGATTCCTTCGGCCCGGGCGAACTGCACCGCTGCCTGGAAGGTGGGCAGCTGCTTGACGGCGACGGCTTCGATATCGCCGTGGTCGTACAGGGCGCACACGTGGGGGGCCATCCCGTGGTAGCGCAGCCCGCCGGCATGAATCCCCGGAGGCACGAAGGTGTGCCCCAGCGTGTGCATCTTGACGATGGGCGCCATCGCCGCCGTGTCGCCGAAGTCGAAAGCGTACTTGCCCTTGGTCAGGGTGGGGCAGGCCGTCGGCTCCACGGCGATCACGCGGGTCTTCTTCCCGGCGGTGAAGTTCTGATGCAGGAAGGGAAAGACGAAGCCGGAGAAGTTGCTGCCGCCCCCGACGCAGCCGATGACCATATCCGGGTACTCGCCGGCCATCTCGAACTGCTTCAGGGCCTCCAGGCCGATGACGGTCTGGTGCATCAGCACCGGTCCGAGCACCGAGCCGAGCGAGTACTTGTACTTGCCGCCCGAAGTGACGGCCGCCTCCACCGCCTCGGAGATGGCCATGCCCAGCGTGCCGGGGCTCTTGGGGTCCTCCGCCAGCACTTTGCGGCCATACTGGGTCTTGTCGGATGGGCTGGGCGTGACGCTGGCGCCGAAGGTCTCCATGATGATGCGACGATAGGGTTTCTGGTCGTAGGAGACCCTGACCATGTAGACATGGCACTCGAGGCCGAAGAAGTTGCAGGCCATCGCCAGGGCCGAGCCCCACTGCCCGGCGCCGGTTTCGGTGGTGAAGCCGGCGACACCTTCCTCCTTGGCGTAGAAGGCCTGCGCCACGGCGGTGTTCGGTTTGTGCGATCCGACGGGGGAGACGCCTTCGTACTTGTAGTAGATGTGGGCCGGCGTGTCGAGCGCCTGCTCGAGGCGGCGGGCGCGGATCAACGGCGAAGGCCGCCACATCTTGTAAATCTCACGCACCGGCTCCGGGATCTCGATCCAGCGTTCGGTGCTCACGGCTTCCATGATGAACTTCATCGGGAAGAGCACCGACAGGAAATCCGGCGTCACGGGTTCCATCGTGCCCGGATGCAGTACGGCGTTCCACATCGTCTTGGCGGGATCGACAGGGATGTCGGCGTTGATGTTGTACCAGGCCTTGGGGATGTCTTTCTCGGAGAGGGTGAAGTGCGTCTGATCGGTCATGCTGAATCCTCCTCGGACGAAGATGGAGAACGGCGAGAGCTTGGGGCCGTTGTGGCCAGGCTGGGAGCTCCTTCCTTTAGTCGCCGTCGCGGGCCGACGGACGCTTGCGGGTGTAGACCGTCTTGAACTGCAGCAGGAAGACGAGCTGGCAGTCGGAACATCCCTCCGGGATCTCCGCCGCCCGGATCGGCTCGAGGCGGACCTCGTAGCCGAGCTGGCGGTAGAGCTCGACGACCTCGGCCGAGCGCTGGCCGTCGGCGATGAAGCGGCGCTCCCACCCTTCGGCCAGCAGCGCCGGGTCGGGTTCTTCGATCCCAGCGCCCAGCCGGCGGCCGCTGGCCCCTTGCGGCAAGCCGTCGCGCTGGCGCTGCCTTCTGTCGGACTCAGGAGCCATCGCCTCGGTCACGACGCCTCCGACGTGCCCGCCGGTGTGAGGGCCGCCGGCGGCTCGGCCATCCGCCGCAGTCGATGCAGCCCGAGTGCGGCGGCGCCCAAAGCGCCGACGTACTGCACCATTTCCCCCTCGGGCAGGTTGACCTCCGCCTCGAGCTTTTCCCGAAGAATGCGGGCCATGCTCTCGAAGCGCAGGATCCCGCCGGCGACGGTCACCTCGGGCTGCATCTGCACGCGCTTCATCAGCTGCAC
>DATEAV010000322.1:0-23287 GCA_035288185.1 Anaerolineales bacterium
CTCGGTATTCTCCGAGGGGTAGTTGAGCAATTCCTTGGGGAGCGGACGGCCGATGCGAAGGAAGTGTCCTGCCGGGTTGCTTCCCACTCGGCGTTCCGGCGTGACATAAGCAAAGAAACGGCGTTGCTCGAATGGCTCCGATGTGCGGGGGTGCCCAATGACTTGGATGCCCGCGTCTCTAAGCTGCGCCAGATCTCGCTCCGGGAAGCCTGGTCCAATCCGGGAATACACAGCCACTTCCCCGGACCAGACGCGTGCCCCCACCGCGGCATACACTCCGTGCCCACCCGGTATGCCCAGATGGGTCTCGCCGTCCGCGGTGATGTAGTAGTCCCGTCGAATGCCGCCGACGATCGAGAGGCGGTACCGTTTGGCCTCCATCGGGGTTGATTATAGCGGGACGGACCTCGGGGATGTGTACGCCGGTCTTCCGCTTTCGCCGGCCCGTGGGTTCGAGGAGATCATGGCGGTGCTCTCTCTCGCCGCATGGAATAGAGACGAAAGTCAGACTGGAAAGGAACCGCAAACTGGGTATAATGGAGCGTGAGGCAGCCGTCGGGGCCAGGACGCGCTGCCCGACTTGTGGGACCCCCGCATGGCGACAGCCAATATCCTGCTGATTGAAAGCGGCCGGGCAAGCGCCCCTTCCTTTGTCTCAGCCCTGGAGAAGAAGGGCTATGCCGTCTCTATCCACCATGGGCTCGAATCGGCCTTTGCCGCGGCAAAGGAGGCCTTGCCGGATATCGTTGTCCTGGATGCCGCGTCGATGCAAACGAGCGGGACGCGCATGTGCCGGGCCACCCGGGCGAGATTAGACGGCATCCCGATCGTGCTCATTGCTCCCGAAGACACCCAGCCGGATGCGGGGAACGGAGCGACGCAGACCCTCGTCCACCCTTTCACTCCGCGCAAGCTCCTCAACCGCGTTGCCCGCCTGCTCCCCGGAGACGAACGGTTTAGCATGGAGCTGGGCCCCATCCAGCTCAATCTTGCCCAGCGGAAATTGCGCTGCCTGGGGCGGGAATCCAGGCTCACCCCGAAGCAAGTCCGGCTCCTGGAGATCTTCATGCAGAACCCGGGGCGCCTGCTCACCCGCCAGGCGCTGATCCGCCAGGTCTGGCATACCGATTACACGGGTGACACACGGACGCTCGACGTCCACATGAGCTGGCTTCGCCGCGCGATCGAGCCAGACCCGAAGGAACCTCGCTTCCTCAAGACGATCCGGGGCATGGGCTACCGGCTGGATCTCCCGGCCGGGGATTGAGCGCCGGGCCCCAAAGGAGCGCGCCCCAGAGGGCGCGTTTTCGATTCCGGTGCCTCGGAATGGGATCCTGCGGCCTACCCGGGCAGACGTACCTCCGCCTCGGCCACGCCCATCCGACCTAGGTGGTCGAATGCGCGTACGCTCAACCGGCGCTTCCCGGGCGTCGCAAATGTGTGAGCCGCAACAAGGTCGATCTCGGGGCTCTGCCATCGGCGCGCGGCCTGCCAGCGGCTCCGAAACCCTCCGCTCGGCGTTTCCCAATCCACCTCCCAAAGCGCGACGGGTGCGGGAAAAGCTGCCCCATCACTCTCCGCACCGTCGAGACCAACCAGGCGGACGCTGGCCTGCAGGCCCCGCACATCAATCTCCACCCTGGGCTCCAAGGGCTCACCTGGCCACTCGGCGGGACCCCAGAGGCCGAAGGCCGGGGCGGAGGGCTGGAGGAGAAGCCGGCGGTAGCAGGTGATGACGGCCACAGGCGCCTGATCGCACGCGATCCAGCGCCGACCGAGACGCGAAGCCACAACTGGCGTGGTCCCCGACCCGCAGAAGAAGTCGGCCACCCAATCACCGGGCCCGGTCGAGGCTAGCAAGATCCGCTCGAGAATCGCTTCCGGCTTCTGCGTGGGAAAACCAGTCCGCTCCTTGTGCAGCCGTGCGACGACCGGGAAGTACCACCAGTCCTCGGGGACCTTTCCCCGCTCGAGATCCGGCGTCTTGCCAAACCCGGCTCGGGGGGAGGAGGCGAAAGCCCGCAGGGTGGCCGAGTCATATGGAACGCGCACCGCGTCTGGATTGAAGGTGTAGCGGGCGGACTTTGTATAGACCAGGATGGTGTCATGCTTACGTTTGAATGCGGAGCGGATGGGGGAGGGGCCGTGGTAGAGCCAGACGATCTCGTTGAGAAAGCGCTCCGGCCCAAAGATCTCATCCAGCAGGAGGCGGGCGTAGGCGCTGGCGTGCGAGTCGAGATGAAGGTAGAGAGTACCTGTGGGGGCCAAGAGGCGGTGCATCAAGGAAAGGCGGGCGTGCAACATATCGAGGTAGGCCCCGCCTCCGAGCCAGGAGTCCTCGAAGCCCTCGACGGTGTTCCAGGTCTTCGGCGAGCGGCTGTCTTCGCCTGTCCCCACCCGGGCTCGATAGCGTTTGCCCGAGAAGAAGGGCGGATCGGCGTAGATCACCCCGATCCGCCCTTCGAAATCTGGCAGGAGAGCGGCCATCACCGCCAGGTTGTCGCCGAGAAGCAGCCTACTCTCCGTCGGCCCTTCGGAGGCCTCAAGCGGAAAGGTCTCGCCGAGGGCGCGCACGTGAGCAGGCTCCGGCGCTGGGGGGCCATTCCGCTCCCATTCGAGGCGGGCAAAGGGCCGGCCCGGCCTGATCCGGCTCATGAGGCGCCGGCTTCAGGCGCGCTTCTTGCCAAATCGCTCTTCGAGCAGGCCTGCAAGCGTGGGCTCACCGATTTCCTGAAGCTCATAACGCACCCGCTGGGCGGGCTTATTGAGATCGAGCAGGCGGGCGAGATCGATCGGCGTCCCGATGATGACCACGTCGGCCTGGGCGTTGTTGATCGTCTGCTCGAGCTCGCGCACCTGCTTCTCGCCATACCCCATCGCCGGCAGAACGGGGCCCGTCGTGGGGTACTTCTCGTAGGTGGCGGCGATCGTGCCCACCGCAAAGGGCCGCGGATCGATGATCTCAGCCGCCCCAAACCTGCGTGCCGCCACCCAGCCTGCTCCGTACGCCATCTCCCCATGCGTGAGGGTGGGCCCGTCTTCGACGACGATCACCCGCTTGCCTCGGATTGCTGCCGGATCGTCTACGAAGATGGGCGAGGCAGCCTCGATCACAACCGCCTTCGGATTCAGCCGGCGCAAGTTCTCTCGGACGGCGAGAACGTTTTCATGGGTGGCCGTGTCAACCTTGTTGATGATCAGCACGTCGGCGCTGCGGACGTTGGTCTCGCCCGGGTGATAGCGCAGTTCGTGCCCGGGCCGGTGTGGATCGACGACCACGATGTGCATGTCGCTGTGGAAGAAGGGCAGATCGTTGTTGCCGCCGTCCCACAGGATGATATCCACCTCCTGCTCGGCCTGGCGCAGGATGCGCTCGTAGTCAACCCCGGCGAAAACGATCACGCCTCGCTCGATGTGAGGCTCATACTCTTCCCGCTCTTCGATCGTGCAATCCTGGGCCTCGAGGTCTTGATAGGTGGCGAAGCGCTGGACCGCCTGCCGGACCAGATCTCCATACGGCATCGGGTGCCTGACCGCCGCCACCCGATACCCCAGTTCGCGCAGGATCCCGGCCACCCGGCGGGTCGTCTGGCTCTTGCCGCTGCCCGTGCGCGCCGCGCCGACGGAGACGACCGGTTTGGCGGCGCGAAGCTGGGTGGCGTTCGCTCCCATCAGCCGGAAATCCGCGCCGGCGGCGAGCACCGTCGAGGCCACATGCATGACGTGCTCGTGTGAGACGTCGCTGTAGGCGAAGATGACCTGGTCCACCTTCTCCTTCTCGATCAGCTCGAGGAGCTTGCCCTCGGGGAAGATGCGTATCCCCTCCGGATAACGCGGGCCGGCAAGTTCGGGCGGGTAGGTGCGGCCCTCGATGTTGGGGATTTGCGTCGCCGTGAAAGCCACCACCTGGTAGTCCGGATTGGCGCGGAAGTAGACGTTGAAGTTGTGGAAATCGCGCCCTGCGGCGCCCATGATCAATACGCGCTGAGGTTCCATGCCTGGGATGAGTCCTCCTTGGAAGGAGATGGGTTTGCGCGGCGTCTCACATCACGGCCGGCGCCTGGATGGCCAACAGCCGGAGGCTATTCGAGAGGGCCTGCCGGGTGGCGGCGGTCAGGCGCATCCTGGCCTCGCGCACCTTCTCGTCTTCGGATTGGAGCACCGGAACGGCGTGGTAGAACGCGTGGAACGTCCGCGCCAATTCGAAGGCGTAGTTGGCCATCAGCAACGGCTTGTATTCCAGCGCCGCCTGTTGGACTGTGGCCGGAAAGCGCGACACCAGGTCGATCAGTTCCACCTCGAGCGGATCCAGCTCATAGGTGTACGCGGCCGATCCGGGGAGGGATCCGCCCTTGCGCAGGATGCTGTTGGCGCGAACGTGGGCGTTCTGAATGTAGGGCGCCGATTGGCCGTCGAAGCTGAGGGCCGAATCCCAATCGAAGACGATGTGCTTGGAGTTGTCGACCGACAGCAATGCATAGACAAGGGCCCCCAGGCCCACCTTGGCGGCGACATCTCCCCGCTCCTCCGGGCTGAGGGAAGGGTTCTTCTCGGCGATCACATCCTGCACGCGGCGTAAGGCCTCGTCGGCGACCTCCTTGAAGAGAACCACATTCCCCTTGCGGGCCGACATGGCGCCCTCGGGGAGCGTCACAAAGCCGTAGGCGAGATGATAGCACTTCGCCGCTTGAGGAAAGCCGTAGAGCTCGAGGATCTTGAAAGCCTGCTGGAAATGGAGGCTCTGGCGGAAATCGACCACGTAGACGGATCGGTCGACGTGGTGTTTCTCGAACTTCTGGCGGGCAAGTGCCAGATCCTTGGTGAGGTATAGCGTCGTGCCGTCGCTGCGCAGGACGACGGCCGTCCGGTATTTCTCCTTCTTCAGCCCAAGCTTCTCGTCGATGCGGACGATGACCGGTCCGTCGGGGCGTTCGTCATCGGCGATGCCGCGAGCGATCAATTCCTTCACGATGGCCTTCGCCGGCTCTTCGGCCTCGCTCTCGAAGAAGAACACGTCGATGTGAATACCGAGCATCCGCAGGATCTCGGCGAGCTCGTCAAGGCTCCACTGCCGGGTGAGGCGCCACAGCTCCCGCACCTCCGGATCCCCGGAATCCCACCGCCGGTAGAGGTCGCGGCGCTCGGCCTCGTAGGCTTCACGGCGCGCCGTCTCTTCGGGGGTCTCGCTTTCGCCGGGAGTCAGCAGCGCGGTGGCCTCGACGTAGAGCTTGAGCAGCCATTGGCCGCGCTCGTGGACCCCCTGCGGTTCTTGCCCGCGATAGAACTTCCGATACGCCCACAGCACGGTGATCACACCAAGGCCGAGGTCTCCTGGATAGGAGGCCCGGATCGTGGGGAAGCCGGCGAACTCCGCCAGCCGGGCGAGCGATTCCCCGAGGACGGCGTTGCGCGCGTGGCCGATGTGGAAGGAGTGATGCGTGTTGGGCTGGGCGTACTCCACCATCAGCCGTTCGGCTTTGGCGTCGCCCCGTCCGTAGTCCGGCCCTTGGGAGATCGCGTCGTCGACGACTCGGGCGGCGTAGGAGCCGGTGTCAAAGTAGACGTTCAGGTAGGCGTTCTCTGAGGCGACGCGCGAGAAGGCGGAGGGGAGTGTGAGACGAGAAGCCAGCTCGCCGGCGATCTCGGCCGCCCGGAGGCGCACGTCTCCCGGGCGTCCGGCCTTCGCCTCGGCCGCCGCGATCTGGAAGCAGACGGCCGTCCCGAGCCCCCATTGACCGCTGAAAGGGATCGGCGTCCAGTCGATCTTATCGGGAATGGGAGCCCCGATTCGGCCCAACGCCTCGCGAAGCGAAGCGTTGAGCCCATCCAGCTCCTGGTGAGTCACCGGCCCTCCAGAACGCGGGCGGATTATAGCACTTCGGGTGGTTGCCTGGCGCAGCGGGGCCTGTCACAGTGCACCGGCACGTTTCTCGGAGTCCACGTTCGAGGAGCTCCAGCCGGCGCGCTAAGCCGCTGCCAGACGGGCCGAGACGCGAAACGGGGCGCTCTCGCGCCCCGGCTGAAATCCGGTATCCGTTCCGCGCGCTCAGGAAGTCAGGCCTTCGCTTTCGTGCCTGCCAGCTTCTTCATCAGGCGGCTCTTGCGCCTGGCGGCGTTGTTCTTGTGGATGACGCCCTTGGACGCAGCCCGATCCAGCTCGCTGATAGCCTTTCGGACGGCATCGCCTGCACCGGTCTCGGTGCCACCGATTGCCTTGCGCGCCAGACGGAGATGGGAGCGGGCCCGCGACTGGACCGCGCGATTGTGCAGGCGCCGCTTCGGGTTCTGCCGCATTCTCTTCTTTGCGGAGCGGGTGTTGGCCAAGTTGATCCTCCGGATACCATCCTGATTTCGAGCGCCTATTCTACCGCAGCCCGCCGAGGGCGTCCAGGGCGCCTTCTGATTCTATGGCGTCGAGGCTTCCGTCCCTCGTTGGGGATCCGGCACTTGGGCAGTGTGGCACCGGGTGCCTGGGTGCCCGAGTGACGTGGCGCCCAGTCCCGTCACCGATCACCAATCGCTGGCCTCGCGCGCAGGCTTGAGGGACGTTCGCGAGCGCACTCGGCTAGGAGGCGGACGAGGTCAGAGGGAGCTGGATGTGGAAGCAGGCACCGGCTTGCGCACCGTCCTCCACCCAGATCCGCCCGCCGTGAGCCTCGACGGCCAGCTTGGCAAAGGCCAGGCCCAGCCCCGTCCCTCGCCTCTTGCCCGCGGCGCCAGGCACCTGCGTAAACCGTTCGAAGATGCTTTCACGATACTCTTCCGGGATCCCCGGGCCCGTGTCCCTCAGGCTGATCAGGACTGCATCCTCGGTCGGCGCAATGCGCAGATCGATCGAGCCGCCGGCCGGCGTGAACTTCAGGGCGTTATCCAGCAGGTTGGCCAGAACCCGGCCGAGCATCTCCGCGTCGGCTTGGAGCTGCGGAACCCCCTCGCAACAATCCCAACTCAGAATCACCCCCTGTTCATTGGCTTCGGGGATGTACCGCGATGCGATTTCCTCACACAGGGCCGCCAGCCTCACCGGGGAACGAGAAAGCTCCATCTCGCCCCGTTCGAGCCTGGCGATGTCGAGCAGGGAGCTCACCAAACCCAGCATCTGCTGACAGCTCTTGCGGGAGACCGAGAGGGCCTGCGCGGCCAACGGCGAGGGAGCAGCGGAGGCCGCGGCGTCCAGGAGCTTGAGGCTGCTCAGGATCGCGGTTAGTGGGCTCCGCAGGTCGTGAACGATCATTTCGGTCAACTGACTGCGGACGTCCTCCAGCTTGCGCTCCTCGGTGGTGTCGCGCAAGACGATCAGCCAGCCGATCTGGGCGCCCTCCGCATCGCAGACCGGAGCCTCTGTCCTCTCCAAGGTGCGATGAGGGGGTTGACCGCCTTCAAACGAAAACGTGCCGGCGCGCGTGCTCTCGCCCGCCCCAAAGCGTGCCACGAGGCCCTCCAGCTCGCCGTCGCGATACCCGAGAGCCTTCGAAGCGTCAAGCGCCGGATCGGAGAGGACACGGCCCACCAATCCGTCCACTCGGAGGCCGGTGAGCTTCTCTAGCTGCGGATTCGCCAGCAGGACTCGGCCGAGCGTGTCGGCCATGAGCATTCCTTCCAGAGTCGAGTTGAGGACGGCACTAAGCCGATCGTGGCTCTCGCTGATGCGCCGGAAGAGATAGGCGTTCTGCAGCCCGATGGCAGCCTGGCTGACGATCGTGCGCGCGGTTCGAACCTCGTTTTCATCGAACGTCCGAGGCGATTTGGAGAACACCTCCAGCACCCCGATCCTCTCCTCACCCAGGAGAATCGGCGTGGCCAAAATGCTGGCTGCTCTGCGCCGGCCCTGAAGGTAGCGGGCATCCTCCGCCGAAGGAGCGGTCTCGAGGGTGTACTGCAGCGGCTCGCCGCTTTCCAAGCAGCCTCGGAGGGCGGGGGCTTCCTCCAGCGAAAGCGGAGGCGCGGCCGAAGTGCGCGTGGGTCGTCCCCCTTCGATGACGGCCAACGCGTGAAGCGAGTTGGCCCGGCTGTCCCAGCGCGAAAGAATCGCCTTGTCGGCCGAGAGCGCCACGCCAAGGGTATCGGCGGCGGCGAGAGCGACGCCCTCGGTCTCGAGCGTGCCGGCGATCTGGGCGCTGGCCTGGTAGAGGAGCGACTGCTCGCGCAAACGCGCCTGCACTTGCTGGTAGAGCGCCGCATTGGTGAGGGCCGCAGCCGCCTGCGCCGCCAGCTGTCCGACAAGGTGTTCGTCTTCTTCGGTGAAGGCCGCCGGATGCTCACTCTCCAATGTGATCACCCCAAGGCAGCGACCCTGACGGATCACTGGAACGCTGAGCACGCTCTGGCTCCTGCCGCCCGACCAATCCGCCTGCCCGGGAACAGGCTGCAATTCACGGACGTTCCAGGTCTTCCCCGTTCGCATGGTGCGCCCGGTGAGCCCGCGATCGCCGGGGTAGAGGTGATCCATGCGCGTCGCCGGAGAGGATGGAGGGTAGCCGCTCTGAGCGACGATTCGGAAGCCCTCTTCCGCAGGATCGGAGACGGCTAGGTGGCCGAGATGGGCGTTGGTGAGTCGCAATGCGTGTTGGAGAATGGCGCCGGAGAGGGCGCTGAGCTCCAGCGTGGATGTCATCTCGCGCCCGATTGCCTCCAGTGCGGAGAGCTGCTCCACTCGTTTCTGAAGCGCCTTGTCGGTGGCGGCGTGCGCCCGCGAGTTGGCCACCGCCATGGCCGCCTGCGCGGCGAAAGTCTTCAAGAGCTCCACTTGGGAGGCCGGGAACCTCTGGGGTTGAGTGAAGTACACCGAGACCAGGCCGATCATCCCTTCCGCGGTGATGAGAGGGAAATCGGCATAGGAACGGACTCCCTCCGCGTCTAGAAGCCGTTGGAGGTCCGGGCTGTGCTGAGCCTGGGCAAGATCGGAGACCAAGACGGGCTGGCGGGCATGAAACGCCAGAAGGCGGTCGAGCTGGTCGAGACGGATGATCGTCGAGGCGCGTGCGAATGTGTCGGAGAGATTCAGCGAGCGGGCCAGGGTGAGCTGCTTGCTGGCTTCATCGAGGAGGAAGATTGCCGCCTTTTGCCCTCCGCCCACACGGATCAGCGACTGGGTCACCAGGTCCAGCGTCGTCTCCGGGTCGAGGCTGGACGACATCGAGGCTGTGATCTGGGCGAGCGAGGCGAGAGCCTCGGCTCGGGCGCGCGTCTGCTCGTAGTGAAGCGCGTGGTTGATGGCCACTCCCACCTGTCCGGCCAGCATGGTGAGGATTTCGAGATGGGCCTCGTCGAATTCGGCGTTGGGGAGCGTGTGATACAGGGCGATGCAGCCGAGAGTCAGGCCGCCGCTCACCAGGGGCGCGCCGATCCAGGCTGTCGGGAGGATGCCCAGATCTTCGAATTCCCCGAGCGGGATCGAGCGGAGATCGCTGGAAGCGAAAAGGCGCGGCCGCAGCGTTTGGACGAGGCGGCCGGCGAGCGAATCAGCCACGGGACGTGGGGCCCACTCTGCGCGAGCGCCGCCGCGGATGGAGAGAGGGAAGGTCAGCCTCTCGGCTTCGCGGTCGAGCAAAGCGATGTAGAAGCTGTCGCAGCCGAGCAGGCCGGCGATATGCTGATAGATTGATTCGAGAAGGGAGCCGAGGTCGAGGCTCATCTTCATCGCCTGGCTCACCTGGCTCAGCGCGGCGCTCTCCTGCAGCCGGCGCGCCCGGTCCCTCTCTGCCACCAGGAATCCGCGCAGGATCGGTGCGGTGATGGCGGGCACTCCGCCCAAGACGACCAGGGCCCCTACGCCGAACTGGGCGTAGGCCTGCGCTCCGACCATGGCAAATGGCAGGGGAACGAAGGTGATGAGGGCGAAAACGGCCGATGAGCGCGTGGCGAACGGGGTTGTGTTGAGGATGGTGTGATTGAGCCAGTGAAGGGCGACGAAAAGGACAACAAAGACAAGGGAGGCCACCAGCCCGGGCAGCGCGCTGGGGTGGGCGCCCGGCTCCGAGGCCCAGCGGCCCCCGAGGATCTGATACGCGTTCAGGCTCCCGAACAGGCTGAGCGCCTGCGCGCTCCAACCGAGAAGCGACGTCCGGCTGCGCTCGCTGAGGGTTCCCGGGCGGGGGGCCGGGGCCCGCTTCCAGAAGGCGCGAACCAGCTCTCCGGCCGTCAGACCGGTGGCGAGGGAAATCCCCATCAGCCCAGGTCCGTCGGCCAGGCCGAGCATGAGTCCCACGGTGTGCGCCACGCTCACTTCCTCATCGCCCACCGGGACCGGGTAGTTCACCAGGACGCCGATCAGGATCGCCCCGACGAAGATCGCCTGCCAATCCGGCTGGAAGCCCGTCGCCGGGCGCAGCCATGCCAGGAGGGCGATCAGGCTGGCGACAGGCAACAACCACCAGAGGCGGAGGAGCAGACGCCTGGGCATGCGCGTATTGTACAGCCGGGGATCTCCCAGGCGCGTTGAAGCGGGAGCAAGGTACCCCTGGGGAAGCTCGGAAACCGGCCTACGGAGTCTCGGGGGGCTCGGTCGTGGGCCGTCGCGTGCGGGTGGGAGTGCGTGTGGGCGTGCGCGAAGGCCCCGCCGGCTGGGTCGGGGTGCGCGTCGGGGTGCGCGTCGGGGTGGGCGTCTTCGCCTGGGTCGGAGTCACCGCCGAGGTGGCGGTGGGAGTGGGAGTGAGGCTCGGTGTGAGCGTCGGAGTGTGGGTGGGGCCGCCCAGAAGGACAAGCAGGTGCTCCTCGGCGAGGGCTCGGGTCTGGGCGCGGGCCTCTTCGACCGATAGGACGTAGCGCCAATTGGCGATGGCGTCCTCGGTGAGGGGCGGGGTGGTCGCCTCGTCGATGAGGGCCCGCAGCGCGTAGCCGTCCGCCCGCAGGCGCCGGTCGGTGGTGGCGCTCAACGCCTGGTTGGCCTCGCGGATGGCGTCGGCATAATCCCCCAGAAGATAGCGGGCGCGGCCCATCGCCAAGTGGAGCTCGAACGAGGCCGGCCCGAAGCGGCGGGCGTTGAGCAGGTCGTTCAGGCCGCCACCGAAGTCACCCTGGTCGAGCGCCAGCTGCCCGCGGGCCAGGAAGGCCGGCGCGTAGCGGCCGTTGATCTCGAGCGCCCTGTTGAGGGAGGTGAGGGCCGCTTCGAAATCGCCTGTCCCGTGTTGAGCGCTGCCGAGCGTCGTCCAGCCGGCGGGATCCTCGGGCTGGTAGGCGACGTAGGTGAGCAGAGGCCAGACGGCGTCGGAATAGGCTTCGAGGGCGATGTAAGCGCGGCCGACCAGGATATATCCTTCCAGGATGGTCGGATCGGCAACGCTGCCTTCGATGGCGTTGTCGAGGGCCGCCTCGTACTCCCCGCGATTGAGCTGCGCCTCCGCCAGACGGATGTAGAAGATCGGCGGGTTGATCCCGTCATCGATGGCACCCTGGAAGAGATCATCGATCGCCGCCCACGTGCGCCGCGGAGCGTAGTACTTTGCGATCTCCAGGTAGGCCTCGACCAGCGTAGGATCGAGCTCGATCGCACGCTCGAAGTCGTCGGGGAGGGGCCCGTTCGGATCGTTGCTCATCTCGATGCGACCGCGGCCCAGATAGCCGGGCGCGAAGCTGGGGTCTACCGAAATCGAGCGCCCGTAGGAGCCATAGGCATTCCCCGGCTGGCCCAGCAATCGATAGGCTTCGCCCCGGATGTAGTAGGCATCGGGGAGATTCGAGTCGAACTGGATCACCTGATCCATCATGGTCACGGCTTCTGCATAGTCGCCGCGGGCCATGGCATCCAGCCCGAGCTGGAAGGCCTCGATATTGGGGTGAGGAGTGGCGCCGGTGATGGGCGTGGGCGTTGGCGTGATGGGGACAAACTGGGCCAGCGGTGTTCCGGCCAGCTCGCTGGGAATGGGAGTGCGAAAGATGCGGGTGGAGACGGGCAGCGGCGTGTTGGTGGGAGTGGTCGCGGTGGATGTGATCGAGGGGGTGGGGCTGAGGGGCGGCAGCGTGCGGGCGACCGCCACCCCGCGCGGCCGCAGCATGGAGAGCCCCACCGAGGCGATCACGCCGATAAGCGACAGGCCGAGCAGCGAGACGCCGATCAGCCTCCAGTTGAGGCGCGATCCGATGGATGGCCCGGTGGCGACGGCGGCCACCTGGCGGCGAGCTACGCGCGCCGCGGCGGCCAGCTCGGCCTGCTCGGGCTTGCGCGCTCCCAGGATCGCCAGCCCGCGAAGCGCCGCCCGATTCGTGGGGTCGAGCTTAAGGGCCGATTCGAGACAATAGATGCTCTCGCGCTCCGAGTCGACGACCGCGCTCATCCAGATCCAGTACTCGGCGTTGGAGGAGTCGGTGCGCAGGAGCCGAGTGAGAAGCTCGCGCGCGCGCGACCGGTCACCCCCTCGCGCGGCTGCGATCGCCTCGGTGAGCATCGATTGTGTCGCCAAAGATTGCTCCCTCGCGTCCGGGCCGAAGTCTAGCACAGCGGAAAAGCGAGCACAATCCCACCCCTGGTATAATCCCGCCCGCTGTGGCTCGGCCTGGACTCACATCCCGAATCCTTCTTGGCGCTCTCCTGCTGGCGGCATGCGCGCCTCAGGCGACGCCGGCCGCAACTCCGACCGCGACCCTGCGCTTCCTCCCGAGCTCCACCCCCACTGCCACTCCCGGCCGCCCCACCGCCACCCACGCGCCCCCCACATCCTCCGGCCCCACCGCCACTCCCCTTACCCACTTCGTCGAGGAAGGCGAGACGCTTCTGGAGATCGCCGCGGACTACGGGGTCTCTCTCGATGATCTGCTCACGGCCAATCCGGGGATCAGCCCACGCCTGCTTTCCATCGGCCAGGCTATCCTCATCCCCGGTCCGGAGGGCGCGCCGGTGGCGATCCTGGCGTCGACGCCCACGCCCATGCCTCTCCGCTTCTCCGGACCCGCCTGCTACCCCACGCTATCCGGCGGCCTCTGGTGCTTCGCCTGGTCCACCAACGAAACGGGCGCGCCCCTCGAAGGCGTGGCGGCGGCCATCAGCCTGCTGGACGACGAGGGTGCAACGCTTGCCGCTCAAACCGCCTATTCCCCTCTCAACCTCATCCGCGAGGAAGATTTGGTCATCCTGGCGGCCCACTTCGACTCGCAGAGCGGGCAGCCGGCGAGGGCCGCCGTCACGCCGGTGAGCGCGCTGGGCCTCGCCGACACCTCGCGTTATCTCCCCGCCGAGGTCGAGGCGAGCGACGAAGGCCCAACCTCCACCGGACTTGGATGGACGGTGCAAGGTGAGGTCCATCTGGGAGCGGAAGGGGAAGTGGAAGTGTCACGAGGGATCGTTATCCTGGTCGGGTTCGACGACGACGATCGGCCCGTGGGGCTGACGACGTGGGAATTCAGCGGAACAGTGGCTCCGGGGGGCGCCGTGCCCTTCCATTTGATGGTCTTCAGCCATGGGGCGAGAATCGTCCGGGCGACGGTGTCCGCCGAGGCTCAGGCGGCCGAGGAATAAGGCTCCAGCGCAAGGATTACGGGCCGGGGGAACTGAGCTTCACGGCGAACTGCCCGATTGCGTAGGCCGTCCCATATTCCCCGCTCACCACCACCTCGTACGTGATGATTTCACCGGGCCGCAGCCCTCGAAGTTGGAGGGAGAAGGAACATCGGCCGTCGGAGCCCGTCGCCGCCACGGTTGGATATTGGGCCCCCTGCGGCGCCGCCACTCGGACGAGAGGGACAATCCCGCTCCAGGGAGAGCCGTCGGGGCGGAGAACCTCGATGTAGATTCGCTGCTCGCTCTCCGGCTCGAGGATCGGATACTCCACCCACGTGTGCGCCACCGGGCCACCAGATTGGGGGAGCGCCGTTGGAGGCGCAGCGGGGGAGGCCTCCCCCGATTCCGGAGGCATCGGGGGGGAGTAGCTCAGGCCCAGGGGAGCGAGCTGAATGGCAAGCTGGTCCGGGAGGTCGTTGTGAACCTCGAGGATCCCGTTTTCGAATCGCTGGGTGAGCATCTCCCCCTCGCTGTACGCCTCGCCGAGCGGCAAGCCCAGAATCTCCCCGCCGCGCAGCGCCTGGTAGAGGCTGGTGAAGGCGGGGTGAACGTTGTGGCCGGTTGTTGAGACATACTCCGCATCGGGGTCCGGAGAAGGCTCGACCGGGGGCTCCGCCGGGCCCAGCGCGAGCCCGAGGGGCCGAAGGCGGACCAGTTGCGGCTCACCGGGCGGCGCCCAGAGCACCGCACGCTCAAAGACCTGCTCCAGGCTGCCATCTGCTGTCGCGTAGGGATTGCTGACCGCGCGTCCGAAGAAGGCCTCGCCCCCGTAGAGATCCAGGAATGACGCGAAGGGGCGCTCGCGGAGCCCGGGAGGGAGGAGGGAACGCTCCTCCACGCGAGGAGCATCCTCACCCAGCGAAGCCAGGCCGAGGGCCAACAGGTGCACTTCGGATGGCGGCGCCGCCTCCTCCCGATAGAAGCCAAGGTTCTCAAAGTACTGGTAGATCAACCCCTCCTCGAAACGGGCCTCCGAAATCGGCGCTCCCACCACAGCCTCGCCACCCAGCCGTCCATAGGCTTCGAGGAAGCCCGTATAGATGGTGTGGCCTGTTTGAGGAAAGTAGCGCGCGGCCGGGTCTGCCGGGGGAGCAGCGGGTGGCTCGGCGAGGCCGAGTGAGAGGCCGAGCCGTGCGAGGCTCACCGAGGCCTCGCCTCGGCTGTAGATCAGCTCAGCGCTGACGAAGGTCTGGCGAAGGAAGCCTCCAACCATGCGAGCTGCGACGAGCGAATCGCCGAAGTCGCTCGCCAAGCCGCGTGCCTCCAGCCATTCGGCAAATTCGGGGGCGATTCCGGAGCCCGCGCCCGGCGTGCCCTCAGGGGAGCGGGAGATGCATGCCCCGAGCGCAACGCACAGAGCCAGCATGAGCGTCGGACCCCGAGCCGAAACGAGTGTCATCGAAGGTTGCCAGCCGGAGGTGACTATAGCCGCTTTCCAGGAAGGGGACAAGAGATGGAGGGATATCCGGGATTCCAGCCCGCGAGGCGCTGCGCCTCGGGATCGGCCGAAGAATCGCGACCAAGCCCTCGCGTGCTCCAAGCACGCGAGGGCCTCATCCCCAGCCTTGGCTGTGAACCGCGGCACGGTTACAATTCCACGAATGAGCGAGGTGAGGCGTCTGCAGCCCGCTGAACGAGGCGAGCTCGCTGTCCTGATCGACGAGCATTCCGCAGCCGATTCGATGGCGGCCTACTATGCATTGCTCCACCCGTCGGACCGTGTCAGCCTCTTCGCCTATCAGCCGACCAGGAGCGGCCTGCGCGGCTTCCTGGCGCTTGCCCAGACGGGGCTCGATCTTTTCCGCCCCCTCGCCGTCCCGTTTGTCGGCCAACGGGCGGGGCTTTCGGAGCTGCTGCGGGCGGCGCTGAGGCCGGGCCGGCCGGTGGTGCTCCACATTCCCGCGGAGCAGCGGCCTTGGGCGCTGGAGGTGGCCGAACTGAGCGACGCCCGCCCGGCGGAGCTCTTCCGGTTTGACCCCAAGCGCTTCCGGACGATTGTGAACGTGCTGGTCGTCGAGTCGCAATCTCCCAACGGCTGGCCGCGTTACGAAATCCGCGCCGCCGATGGATCCGTCGCCGCGGCCGGCCTGAACTGGAAAGGGCCCTCCTTCGCCGAACTCTACCTCGCCGTCGATCCGAAGGCTAAGGGCCGCGGATTCGGAACTTCCGTCCTGGCCGCCATCACTCGCAGGCTCATCGAGGAGAAGGTCTCTCCGCTCTACCGCCTGGCCGACGACGACCTGGCAGCCAGGGTGGAAGCCGAGGACCTTGGCTTCGTCCCGACCGGCATCCACACCCTCACTTGCCACGCCATGCTGCGCACGCAGCCCATCACCGCGCCGGCGCGGAGCCTTTCTTGATTCGGGCTGTTCACTCATTTCCCCGCGGATTTCTGTGGGGTACCGCCACGGCCGCCCACCAGGTGGAAGGCGACAATCGAAACAACGATTGGTGGGCCTGGGAGCAGGAGCCCGGACACATCGCGCTCGGGCACCGCTCGGGAAAGGCGTGCGATTGGTGGGGCGGCCGCTGGCGGGACGACCTGGATCGCTCGGCGGCGGACGGACACAACGCGCACCGGTTTTCGATCGAGTGGAGTCGGGTTGAGCCCACCCGCGCCGTCTGGGATGAAGGCGCAATCGACGCGTACCGGGAGATCGCCAAGGGCGCCCTCGACCGAGGCTTGATGCCGGTCGTCACTCTCCATCACTTCTCCAACCCCCAGTGGATTTCCGAATCGGGCGGCTGGGTGAACCCCGAAATCATTCCCCTCTTCGAACGCTACGTCCGCAAGGTGGTGACGGCCCTGCAGGATCTCGTCGGGATCTGGGTGACCATCAACGAGCCCAATCTGTATGCAGTCCTGGCCTATGCCATGGGGGCCTTTCCACCCGGAGGGAAAGACATCGGGAAGGCCGTGCGGGCTGCCAGGAACCTGACCCTGGCGCACGCGGCGGCCTACCATGCGATTCATGAGATCCAGCCCGGCAGCCTGGTGGGCCTAGCGCACCACTATCGGGCCTTCTGGCCCGCCCGCCCGGCCAATCCGTTGGATCGATGGGCCGCTCGAGCGCGCTGGCGCATGGTCAACGATCTCATTCCGCGGGCGCTGGCCGATGGCCGCTTTCGGTCCCTGATCTGGAACGAGCGCCTGCCTCAAGCCGCTGGAACGCAAGACTACTTCGGACTCAACTACTACACCGCTGAAACGATCGCCTTCGATCCATCTCAGCCGGGGGCCCTCTTCAGCCGCGGATTCTTCCCGGAAGGATCGGATCTTAGCCCGACGGGCTTCATCGCCAATGAGCCGGAAGGGCTCTGGGAGGCCCTCTCTTGGGCGCACTCCACGGGCCTGCCGATCTTCGTCATGGAGAACGGCGTCGAAGATCCCACCGACCGATTGCGCCCTCGCTATCTCGCGGCCCACATCCGCCAGGTCTGGCGCGCGGTGAATTTCGCCTGGCCGGTGCGCGGCTATTTCTTCTGGACTCTGGTGGACAACTTCGAATGGGAACGCGGCTGGACGCAACGCTTCGGCCTCTGGGAGCTCGTCCCCGAGACTCAGGAAAGGCGAAAGCGCCCCAGCGCCGATTTCTTCCGCGAGATCTGCAAAGCCAATGCCCTCTCCTCCGACACCGTCGCCGCCTACGCGCCGGAGGCATTCGAATGGCTCTTCCCTCCCAAAGGACGCATGAGGCCCGAGGCGACCACGGCATGACTTCGAGGGGCGTAAACCGAGGGGAGGATTCTCACCGCGGACCCCGGCACATCCATCCGGGGCGAGTGCCCCGGCACTTGCGTCCGGGGCAAGTGGTTCGCCGAGACCGCAGAGATCCACATGGGTATCTTTGCGGTCTCTGCGTTCTCTGCGGTGGAAGACCGAGAATCCGGGTGATATAATCGCCCCCTGAGAGCGGAACGCTCGACCGGAGAGGTTGCGTAGTCTGGTCTAACGCGCGCGCCTGGAGAGCGCGTGAGCCGAAAGGCTCCGTGGGTTCAAATCCCACCCTCTCCGCCAATAGGCCATCCCCGGATGGGGACGCAGAGGAGGCTTCCGATGCCGATGCGGCGGAGGAGGCCTTTCGATTGACAAGGGGGGCGAGCGGGGGTTATGCTCCGGAGGAGCGTCCGGGTGGGTCCGGCGCGGCGGAGACCTTCGAACCCCGTCAGGGCCGAGAGGCAGCAGCGGTAAGGAGGGACCTCCGGGTGCCGCCGGGAGCCCGCCCGGCGCTCAACCTTTCCGTCTGGTGAACGCCGGCCCACGGCAGGCGAGCGCGGAATCCCGCAGGTCCCCGTGCTGCACGAGGACTCAGCGGTTCTGGCGTTTGTCTTGTGCATCGGCGCGACCCTGGAGCCGGTGCGAGCGATCACCCAGCGGCCCAGCGTAGTCCTCGCAGATCCTTTGTGCGATCCACCTTGCTGGAACGGGATTACGCCCGGCGCCACCTCAGCCGATGAGGTGTACTCGATTCTCGCACGGACCGAGGGAGTCGACTTCGGGACTCTGTTCGAGAGGATCCGAGGCGATCAGACGCTCCAGTTCAGCTGGTTCTTTTCCGCTCCAATCCCCGACTCCACCGGCCGGATCTATTTCATCGGCGGGGAGGTCGCGGCGATCACGATCGGGACCTATGGATCTGCCGACGTCGAAGAGATCCTGGGAATGCTGGGCCCGCCCGCTGCATAGTGTATCCACTGTGCAGCCTTCGACGGCATCGTGTGGACGCAAACGGTGTTGCTCTGGCTCGACCAGGGGTACGCGGTCGTCGTGGATCATCGGTCTTCTTGCCCGGCCGGCGACCCAACCCAAATCTCACCGGGTGACCGGGTGGCGCAGGTCGTCTATTTCGAGGTCTCCAGGTTTCCCGCGCTGCTCCGGACTCAGTCGTTGTTCGGCCCGGATTCAGAGGCCGTCCTCGTGGAAGCTGCGCCCTGGACCGAGGCCGAGCTCGCTCCTTAGCTTGTGCGCCGGCGATTGACATTGCCGGCCGCCCCATGTAGGCTGATGCTGAGGCGTTGCACACGGGCGTCAAGGCGGCCCGGCTCGTGAGAGCCCGCCCGGCTGGCGCAAGGGATCCTCCTGCTTCCCTTGGGCCGTGTTCGCGTTTCGCACCGGGCCCGGCCCGTGCATCGACGCCGCAATCGGGGGCCCCCAAGAGATCCGGCGCGCAGACGGGCTGCCTCCGCGGCCGGGGGTTGCGTCTCCGTCCATTGAAAGCGGCATCTCACCGAATGAAGAAGGTTCTTGTGGTCGCTCTCGCCCTGGTGGCGTTCATCTGCGCAGCCGGCGCTCTGCTCACGTTGGTGGGGAGCGTCACCCGCGAGCCCAGCGTGGTCGCCCCTGAAGTGTCCTGTGCGCCGCCATGCTGGAACGGGATCATCCCGGGCGAGAGCACCTATGATGACGTCGTCTCGGCCATATCGCGGGTTGAGGGCATAGATCCCGAAACGATGACGGAGGGATTCGTTCGCGACCAAGCCGAATATGTGTCATGGTCCTTCGCCTATCCTGTTCCCGACTCCAACGGCCGGATCTTCTTCCTCGACGGCAAGGTCGCCGCTATCCTGATCGGGACGTACGGCTCCGTCGAGTTGGAGGAGGTGCTTGCCTGGCTCGGCCCACCATCCAGATGGTGGACCCATTGCACAACGGAGCTCGATATCACGTGGAGGCAGACCGTGCTCCTCTGGCCTGAGCAGGGGCACGCCGTCGTGATCGACCGGGACCCTCCGTGCCTATCCGGGGAGTGGACCCCTGTGGCAACGAACGACCGAGTCGCCCAGGTGATCTACTTCGAGCCGACAACGCTGCGCGACGTGCTTCAGACGCACTCCCTGTTTGGGCCGGACTCGGAGCGCGCCATCGACGAGGCCCAGCCGTGGTCTCCGGCTGAGCTCGCGCCCTGAGAGGCTGCAAATGAATCGGATGAGGACATGCGCAAGCATGTCTAACATCCAATTGCTCTGATGCAGTGCACTTCATGTCTTGTATGTTTCCGCCTCTCCCCCTTTACCCCCCTCTCCGCCTGTCATGATTCCCACACGCACTGCGCGAAAGCGGAGCCCCAAAGGGGTGCTGCGCGAAGGGGGGATGAAGGTCTAAGGACGCGTCCTTAGATAACCTCCCCTGCCCCGGCACAGCCTCGTCACCCAGATAATGGGAGCAACTGCCGGGGGTCCCTCCGCTCACCTGCACTCACTGGCACTGCGCTCACTTGCACCGCACTTGCGTGCTGTGCAAGTGCGGTGGGCGCGCACATCGTCCCGACCCAGCACCTGCGGTCTGGGCACTCAGTGCCCGTGCCCGTAGGGCAGGTGTGTCCTTCGGGAGCGCCAGTGCAAGTGTGCATCAGGTGCAAGTGGCGCTCCGGGATGCACGCGAAGGGGCCAGGGGCCGTCCCCCGCACCTGCGGTCTGGGCACTCAGTGCCCGTGCCCGTAGGGCAGGTGTGTCCTTCGGGAGGGCTCCGCGGCCCGCCTGCACCGGTGGCTGCGCCACAGGCGCAGGCACAGGCGAACGGGGTGGGGGGCCATTGGGGACGCGCCAACCGCGGAGAAGGGTCCTGGTCGGTCGATACGGGATTCGTTCACAGGCCCTGAGGGCGACTTCTTCACCGGATTAACCGATGTCGGCCCGGCCTCGCATGGCCGCGCTCTGGTATACTGCCGCCGCATGAACCTCGGCCCGCTCGTGGATCGCATTCGACAGTCGCCGCTTACATGGGCCGCGGCGGCCCTCGCGGTCGCCGGGCTGGCTCTGGTCTATGTCGGAACGGCGAAGACGGTGGGGCTCGTCGTGGATGGCCGGAGGGTCTCCCTCCGCACACACGCCCAGACGGTGGCGGGCGCGATCCGCGACGCGGGGTACGCGGCCGGACCCTCCGACTTGCTCGAGCCCGGGCCCTCGGCGTGGCTTCGCGCAGGCAGCACGATCCGGCTTGAGCACGCCCAGCGCGTGATCATCGAAGCCGACGGGGAGCGCTGGGCCGTCGAATCGCCCTCAAGGATCCCAGCCAACATCCTGGCGCAAGGCGGCGTCCCCCTCTACCCGGGTGACCGGATCTGGGCCGACGGGTTGCCGCTCGCCGACCCTGCGGCTCCGCTCGAATCAACCCCCGAGCGGCTCCGGCTGCGAAGGGGAATCGAGATCGTGCTGAATGAGGCCGGCAACGCCCGCGCCCTGCGTTCGGCGGCGCCCACGCTCGGCGACGCCCTCTGGGAGGCTGGGGTCGCATTGCGAGCCGCAGACCGGCTCGAGCCGGGCGCCGGATCTCCGCTTCGAGCGCCGGTCGACGCGGTCCTGTGGGCCGGGCGCCGCGTGAGCATCCTGGCCGACGGCCTCGAGCTCACGGCCTGGACGTCGGGCGCGACCGTGGGCGAGGCTCTGGCCGAAGCCGGCCTGGCGCCCGTTGGCCTTGACTATTCGGTGCCTGCGGCAGACGAGCTCGTGCCCGAAGACGGCCGCATCCGGCTTGTGAGAGTGAACGAAGAGATCGTCGTCGAGCAGGAGCCCGTGCCGTTCGAGACCACCTACCAGCCACTACCCGATCTGGAGATCGACAACCAGCGCGTGATCGAGCCGGGGACGTACGGGGTGGTGGTGAACCGTGTGAGGCTGCGGGTGGAGAACGGCGAGGAGATGGGCCGAGAGGTGGAGCGCGCCTTCGTCGCCGTCGAGCCGCAGCCGAGGGTGATCGGATACGGGACGCAAATCGTCGTCCGGACTCTTGCGACTTCCGATGGGACCCTCGAATACTGGCGAGCCGTAGAGATGTATGCCACGTCCTACTCGCCGGCGCGCGCCGGCACCCCGGCCGACGCGCCGTGGTATGGGATCACCGCCTCAGGCCAGCGGCTGCGCAAGGGGTTGGTCGCCATCGACATCAGCCTGATCCCGTTTGGCACGCGCATGTATGTCCCGGGATACGGTTTCGCCGAGGCCGCCGATGTGGGCGGCGGCGTCCGCGGGCGCTGGATCGATCTAGGCTATGAGGACCACGACTTCGTGAACTGGCACCAGTATGTGACCGTGTATTTCCTCACGCCGGTTCCTCCCGCAGGCAGTATCGTCTGGATCTTTCCGTGAGCCCGGGCCGGCGGCCGGCGGGCGCGCCCGAGCCGCGGCCCGATTTCCGCGGCCTGTTGCGGCGCCACGGAATTCGCCCCGACAAGCGGCTCGGGCAACACTTCCTCTTCGAACCGGCGGCGCTCGAGCGCGTCCTGGCGGCGGCCGAGCTGACCGGGAACGAAACCGTCCTCGAAATCGGCGCAGGAGTGGGCTCGCTTACCCTCCAGCTCGCCGCTGCGGCCCGAAAGGTGATCGCCGTCGAGGTCGACCCGCGCCTGATCCCGGCGCTGCGCGAGGCCGTGGCCGACAGGCCGAACATAGAGCTGGTCGTGGGGGACATCCTGCGCCTCGATCTGCCCGGCCTCATCGGCGGCTCGCCCTACGTTGTGGTCGCCAACATTCCGTACTACATCACCTCGCACCTTCTTCGAAGGCTGCTCGAGACGCCGGCACGCGCCGCCCGGCTCGTGCTCACCGTTCAAGAGGAAGTGGCGGAGCGGGTGACAGCCGAGGCCGGGAAACACAGCCTCCTGGCTCTCGGCGTTCAGCTGTATGGATCCGCCGTGGTGGCGGGGCGGATCCCCGCCGGCGCATTTCACCCGCCCCCGGCCGTGGACTCGGCGATCCTGGTAGTGCGCGTCCATGAGCGCCCACGGATCGCGCCCGACCTCATCGCCCCGTTCTTCCTCCTGGCGCGTGCCGGGTTCAATCAGAAACGCAAGCAGCTGCGCAACTCGCTGTCGCGCGGCCTGGGCGTGGAAGGGAATGTGGTGGCGGAGTGGATCGAGGCGGCGGGGCTCCGCCCCGACTGTCGGGCGGAGGATCTCGGCTTGAAGGAGTGGGAGCGACTGCTGAGCGCCGCCCGGCCTGGCGGCATCAAGTGGCCGGCAGGCGATCGGCCGGGGTCAGCCGGCGGTGAAGCATGAGCACGTGCCAGACGCGCAGCGAAGCCTCCAGCTGGATGCGCAGCGACATCTTGGAGCGGCCGATCCGGCGGTCTTCAAAGTAGATCGGAATCTCATGCAGGCGGTAGCCGAGGCGCTGCGCCACGTAGGCCATTTCCACCTGGAACACGTATCCATTGGAGACGACGCTATCGAGCGGCATCCCCAGCAGTGTTTCGCGCCGCCAGACGCGGAAGCCTCCGGTTGTGTCTTGCACGTGCAGGCCGAGGATCGTCCTGGCGTAGATGTTGCCAAACCAGGAGAGGAGCACGCGGGCGATGCCCCAGCGCTCGTCGAGCTGGCCTCCCGGGACGTAGCGCGATCCGAAGACCGCGTCGGCCTCCTCCAGGGCTTCGAGGAATTTGGGGAGGTAGGAAGGCGAATGGGAGAAGTCGGCGTCCATCTGCCCGACGGCCTCGGCCCCGGCGCGCAAGGCGGCACGAAAGCCGGTGATGTAGGCCGAGCCGAGGCCGAGCTTTCCCTTGCGGTGGATGGTCTGCAGAAGGCCCGGCCGACGCGCTCCGATCTCCTCGGCGATCTCGCCCGTGCCGTCGGGTGAGCCGTCATCGACGACAATGAGCTTCAGGTTGTTGAGGGGCAAGGCCCAAAGCATCGCCGTCAGCGGGCCGAGGTTTTCCGCTTCGTTGTAGGTGGGGATGACGATGGTCAGCTGGCGCATCGAGGGCGGGGCGCCCCGCGCCCTGGAACGGGGCGGTGCGGCGGGGGCGCAGTTGTCATCGAGCGGGAGCGGCGAGATGGCGGGCTCAGGAGACGGGCTCCGTCT
>DATEAV010000323.1:0-3337 GCA_035288185.1 Anaerolineales bacterium
GTCGGCGGAGGGATGACGGGGGATGCGGCCATCCGGGGGATCCTCGAAGTCGAGCCGGGAGCCTCGATCGGCCTGGTCGGCGAGGAGCTGGACCCGCCCTACAACCGCCCGCCCCTCACGAAGGGCCTCTGGAAAGGGAAGCCCCTGGAGGCCGTCTACCGCAAGCCGCATGCAGGAGCGGTCGAGATGACGCTGGGCCGGCGAATTGTCGCGCTGGACCCTGGCCGACATCAGCTCACTGACGATCAGGGAGCATCCTATCAGTTCGGGAAGCTCCTCCTCGCAACCGGTGGGGATCCTCGCCGGCTCGCCTTCGCCGACGGCCTGATTACCTACTTCCGGACCCTGGAGGACTACCATCACCTCCGCTCGCAGGCGGGACCCGGCAAGCGGATGGCCGTCATCGGCGGAGGCTTCATCGGCTCGGAGCTCGCAGCCGCGCTGCTAGGTGCCGGGTCGGAGGTCGTCATGGCCTTCCCGGAACCCGGCATCGGGGCGCGCCTGTTTCCGGCGGATCTGGCCCGCTTCCTTGTTGACTTCTACCGCGAAAAAGGTGTCGAGGTTGTGGACGGGAACGTGATCGTCGCAGCGGCGAGAAGGGGTGAGCGGATCGAGGTCCGGTTCCGTGAGACGGAGGGCTCGGCCGAGCGATCGTTCCTTGTAGATGCGGTCGTCGCCGGCTTGGGGATCGCGCCCAGGATTGAGCTGGCAAGGGCTGCGGGGCTGGCGGTAGGGCAGGGGATCCTTGTCGATGAGAACTTGCGCACCAACCACCCCGACATCTACGCCGCCGGGGATGTCGCCGAGTTTCGCAGCCAGCTTCTGGGCAAGCGGCGTCGGGTGGAGCATGAGGACAACGCGTTGACGATGGGCCGCCTGGCGGGGGGCAACATGGCCGGGAAGGCGGAGGCCTACGACCACGAGCCCTACTTCTATTCGGATCTGTTCGAGCTCGGCTATGAAGCGGTGGGCGAGCTCGACCCCCGACTTGAGACGGTCGCCGACTGGGAGGAGGAGTTCCGCAAGGGCGTCGTGTACTACCTCGAGGGAGGCCGCGTGCGCGGCGTGCTCTTGTGGAACGTGTGGGATCAGGTGCCTGCGGCGCGCCGGCTGATCGCCGAGCCGGGGCCGTTTTCCGCCCAGGCGTTGATCGGGCGCTTGCCCGAGGGCGGCGGGTAGGGACGCGTCCTGAGCGAGGTCATCAACCGGTTCCAGGGAGGATTAGGATCAAGGCTGCCCACAGGACGGCCGCGCCCGCGGCAAAGGTCCCGGCGAAGGCGAAGAAGAGACGCAGGCGGCTCACCAGGGCCTGGGCGAGGCCGAGAAGGAAGAGAGCCGTCGCGAACAGCGTAAGCACCCCCACATAGGCATCGGCTTTCCGATTCCACCTCTGAAAATCGTCGGCGGCCGTGTTCTGCTCCTGGAGCAGGATTTCGGTTTGCGAGGTCAGGTCGGCGATGTAGGTCTCCAGGTCGGGGGCCCCGTCCGGAGTGGCGGGGCCGTAGCGCGGGTCCTGGTAGAGGATGGAGGCATCCTGTTGAGCGCGTGCCCGGGCTTGCGCCGCTTGGGCACGCAGCATGGCTCGAGCGGCGCCTGCATCATTGCCCTGTTCCTGCAATCTGAGGCCGGCGAGCTCCAGGGCGAGGGCCTCGATTTGATCGCTGGTGATTCGTGCCAGGCCGGCGAGCTCGTAGGCCGAGCTCAACCCTGTCCGCTGAAGGGTGCCCATGAGGCGAATGGCGTGGAGCTGCGAATCCCGGTTGGCCTGATTGGCGCGAATGCTGGCGTCGGTCTGCAATCCGGCGACGATGGTGGTAAGCGCCGTTGCGAGAACGGCGAGCACGACGATCACATTCCTCGAGCGGTCGTGTGCATTTGTGGCGGCAGTCATTCGACGCCTCCCAGAGGGGCGAGCGCGTAGATCAGCTCGACTGCGACAAGGGAGGCCAGCGACAGGGCGTAGACAATCGAGCCGATCGCAAATGCGCCCACCCTGGCACGGCCTCTGGCGATTTCGGCCAACGTCACCCAGAAGAGAGAGATCACCAGTAGAACGGAGCCGAGCGTCAGCCAACGCTGCTCGCTGAGCCGGCGGTCGGCCTCCCGAAACGAGCCTTCCGGGGAGAGTGCGGCAAGATTCGGGGTTTCGGCCTCGAGGTCCTGGAAGCGCAGCTCGAGATCGAGCGAGCCGTCGTCCCTCCGGTAGCGTGGTTCCGTGACGAACGGGGAGAGCTGAGCCAGGGAAGGGAGGAGGTTCTCGGCAACCTCATCGGCTTGGGCCTGCTCCGATGGGTCGTCGCTTGCGGCCATCACCTCCAGCGCGGCCTGCGCGGCGGCGTGCTCCTGGGCGAAGGCGGCCTCCTGATACACCAGCCGCCAGTCTTCACTCATGGCTGCTTGTTGGCGGATGGTGTCGATCAGGCCGCGCCGAGCGGCGTCCCCGGCGGCCGATCCCACCGCGCTGGCGCGCCCGGCCACAACTGCCGTGGTGATTGAGACCACGGCAATCGACAGGGCAATCACGATTTCGAAGTGGGAGAGCCTGGTTTCCGTTTTCGGCATCGGATTCGCTCCAGCGGCAAGGACAGATCAGTGGCGCGGTCGCCCTGGCAGTGGCAGAATTGGACTGATCTTATCTAAACAGGCTGCCGCGCACAAGCTGGGAAGCCTTCCGTCCGCATCCCTGAGACCAGTGACGTTCGGCGCGGTGCACGGAATTCGCTCCGCTTGACACTGGGCCGAGCGCTCGGGTACAATGCCTCGACCTGAGCGCGGGCCTGTAGCGCAGTTGGGAGCGCGCTTCAATCGCACTGAAGAGGTCGCGGGTTCGAATCCCGCCAGGTCCACTGGGCCCATAGCGCAGTTGGGAGCGCGTCTCAATGGCATTGAGAAGGTCGTGGGTTCGAATCCCACTGGGTCCACCTGACGACACAAAGCGGAGGCCACAGGGTTGAGGATCTGGAGGAAGGGATCGGTGATCAGTGACCGATCCCCTTGTAACCGATCACCCGACGGTCCGACCTGTGAGTTGCCTCCTCCATACTTGGCCAAGGCAGGAGTAGTAGGCCATCCGCCAGAGAGCCGGGGAGGGTGTGATCCCGGCGCCGCGAAGTTCCGGTGCACTTGCGGGGCGCCCGCGGAGCGCCAGGTGGGCTGAACTCGCCTGCCGTCCCGAGCCCTCGACTGCGATCGGGCGCGGGACAGGCCCCGCCGGTGAGACGGGAACTAGCCGGCGGCGGGTCTCGCCCGGTAGCGCGAGCCGGAGAGGCCCGGCGCGCGCTGGGCAATCAGGGTGGCACCGCGGAGGCCCCTTCGTCCCTGACGGAGGGGCGGTTTC
>DATEAV010000324.1:0-11952 GCA_035288185.1 Anaerolineales bacterium
CACCCACCTGCACCGCACCTGCATTGCGCTGCAGGTGCAGGTGTGCGGTTCGGGGCAGGTGTCGCCCCGGCGGGCCGCATCGTCCCGACCCAGCACCCACCTGCACCGCACCTGCGGTGCGTCGCAGGTGCAGGTGTGCAGTGCGCTGCAGGTGCAGGTGTGCGGTTCGGGGCAGGTGTCGCCCCCCCGTCCGGGCCGGCGACCTGCGGGCGCCAGCCCGCGGGGCGAACGGCCGGCGGCCCGAACCGCACACCTGTACCCCGTTCGGGCCGCGAAGCCTCGGCCCGCCGGGGCGAGACGGCCTGCAGCGCACTGGAGGTGCGGTGCAGGTGGGTGCGGGGGACGGCCCCCCAACCCCCTCTCCGCATGCCACACCCCTTCGTGCACGTTGATCGAAAAGCGGAGAGGGGGCAAGAGGTTCTAAGGAGGCAGGGGGCAGCGCAGCTGCCCCCTGCCTCCTTAGATCAACCTCCCCTCCCCGGCGAGTCCCTATGATCAGTTGAATTCGGGCGACTGCCGGGGGAGGGGTCGGGGGCCGTCCCCCGCACCCACCTGCACCGCACCCCCTGGCACCGCCCGCCAGGGCAGGTGTGCAGTGCGCTGCAGGTGCAGGTGTGCGGTCTGGGCACTCAGTGCCCGTGCCCGTAGGGCAGGTGTGTCCTCACCGCACCTGCGGTGCGGCGCAGGCGTCGGGAGGGCTTCGCGGCCCGAACGGGGTGGCGTTCATGACGCCCTGACCGCAAAGAAGGGCTCTGTCGAATTGACCCGGCGTTTATCTACAAGGTCGAAAGGTGGAGGGAATCGTGGGGGCGACCGATCGCGGACGAAAGCAAGGGGAACCATCTGGCATAGATGGCCCGCTTGCCGTAGGGCGGAGCGGGACATAGAATCACCGTGATGGGTCGGGAACGAGGCTTTTTCACGTGGATCCAGGCGTATGGACTGGCCTTGCTAGCGCTGGCCATGCTGGCCTATCTGACTGCGCTGGGCGTGGCTCCGGGCCGGCCCGGCCTCTTCGTCGCCGCCCTGGCGTTGGTTCCCCTTGCCTGGGTCGCCGCCGCCGGCTGCGCCTTGGCCGCCGCCCGCCGCTTCAGGGACACTCGGGCACGCTGGCCGTGGAACTTCCTCGGCATCGGGCTCACCCTGTGGGCGATGGCCGAAATCATACGCTCGGGGTATTGGGTCGTTTTCGGTGCGCCGCCTCCGTTGCCTTCCCTCGTCGACCTACTTCGAATGGCGGGCTACTTCTCGGCCGTCGCCGCCCTGGGCTCGTATCCTGTCACGCCCCTCGAACGCTTTGGGCGGCTCCGCATCGTGCTCGATGTGGCCATCCTCAGCCTGGCGGTTCTGGCCTTCTTCTGGATGGTCGTCCTCCGCCCTGCCATCCAGATTCAAATGGCCCCTCCCATTCAGATCTTCTGGGCTGGCGCCATTCCTGCGATGGATTGGGTCCTGGCGATGCTTCTTCTGCGCCTCATCGCCTTGCGCCCGCCTACGCCCATTGCCCGGATGTTTGGAACGTTCGGCGCAGCCTTCCTCATTCTGCTCACCAGCGACCTGGCAGGCGCATACCTGAGCCTGCCGGTGGACCTCCGGCCCGGAAGCCTGATCGATGCGGGCTGGCTCGTCGGCGCTCTTTTGCTGGCCGTCGCCAGCCGCCGGGCGGATCCGCTCGCCAGGCCCACGCCGGCCTCCCGCAAGAAGCAGAGATGGACGCGGCTGGAGCCGTTGCTCCCCGTTGCCTCTGCCTATGCCTTGCTTGGCTTCATTGCCCTCGACTGGCGGTTCTCAGGCCAGCTCGATTGGGGAGGAGTGGGCGTCGCCGTGGCGTTGACCCTCCTTCTCTTTGGACGTCAGGGCGCCATCATTGGCCAGAACGAGATGCGGCAGTTCGCGGCCGTCGTCAACTCCTCCACGGATCTCAGCTTCATCTGTGAGGCCGATGGACGCCTGCGCCTGGCCAATCCGGCCCTGCGCAAAGCGGTCGCGGCTCAGCTCCCGAGCGAGCCCGCCTTTCTCTCCGATTTCCTCGCCTCCGATGTCCCCTCCGACAGGCTTCTGCGCCAGGGATTGGCGGAAGGCTGGGAGGGGGAGGTGTCCTTCCGCCGGAGAGATGGGGCGTCGTTTCCGGTCTCGCTCTCGCTCATCCCGGTTCACGATGAGAGGCGCCCGGATTCCATCCTCGTCGGCACGGCGCATGATCTCACCTCGGTTAAGGAGCGGGAGCTCGATCTCCGTGCCGCTCTCTCCCAGCTCGCCTCCGCCCAACGCGAGCTTGAGGCGCTCAACCGGGAGCTCGAGGTCAAGGTAGAGGATCGCACTCGCGAGCTGGAAGACACGGTCGCCAACCTCGAGCGCGTCAACGATGAACTCCAGAAGCTCGACCATCTCAAGTCGGAATTCGTCACCCTGGTCTCTCATGAGCTGAGGGCGCCTCTCACCAACATTCGTGGCGGGGTGGAGCTCATCCTGGCGGGCTATCCCGAGGAGCGGCACGCCGTCAAAGACACGCTGCGCCTGGTGATGGCGGAGACCGACCGCCTGGCGCGCTTTATCGAGGCCATTCTCGACCTCTCCGCGCTGGAGGCCGGGCGCTTCCCCATCCGCCTGGAATCGCTCGACGTCGATGGCATCGCCAGGATGGCCTGCGCCCGCTTCCCGGAATATGGAGAAGGGCGTCTCCACTACCAGGTGCCGGCGGACTTGCCGCACGTCACGGCCGATGAGCGCGCCCTGACGAGCGTGCTCTTTCACCTGTTGGACAACGCGCGCAAGTACGCTCCGCTCGGAGAGATCACCGTCGGCGCCCGGGCCGATCATGAGAAGGTCTACATGTCGGTGAGCGACACCGGGCCGGGGATTCCCCCGGAAGAGCGGGAAAGAGTCTTCGAGATTTTCCACCGGCTGGATTCCAGCGATTCACGGGAGGTCTACGGGCATGGGCTCGGGCTCCACCTCGCTCGCCAGCTTCTCATGGTGATGAGCGGCAACATCTGGGCCGATGAGGCGCCGAGGGGCGGCGCTCGCCTGACGTTCTGGCTCCCTCGCGCACCCGAGGTGAGGGAAGCCCGCAAGGGTCGGCGCCGGCCGGCGCGGGGAGAGGCCGAGCGGGCCGCGCCCCGCTGACCGAGGTCAGATCAGGGAGTAGAGCTGTGGGAGCGAAAATCCTGGTCGTCGATGACGACGAAACACTTCTCCGTTTCGTCGACGAATACCTCACCCGGGAGGGCCACAAGGTCATCACGGCCGACCGGGGCGCCAAGGGCCTACGGGCGCTCTTCCAGGAGCGCCCCGACCTGGTCATTCTGGACGTGATGATGCCGGGGATGGACGGGTGGGAGGTATGCGCCCGGATGCGAGAGCTGGCCGACGTACCCATCTTGATGCTCACCGCCAAGACGAGCGAGGGCGATAAGCTGCGTGGATTCCGCCTGGGCGTGGATGACTACATCACCAAGCCTTTTAGCCTCGCCGAGCTGGCGGCGCGCACTCGCGCCGTCCTCACTCGCACGGCAGCCTTGCGAGAAGAGGCCAGCAGCATCTTCCAGGTCGGCAGGTTGCGCGTTGATATGCGCAAGCGGGAGGCCCACCTGGGGGATGACATGCTCACCCTCACTCCAACCGAGTTCCGGCTGATCGCCTCCCTCGCCCGGAGAGCCGGACAGGCCGTCTCCCAAGGCGATCTCGTCACCGAGGTCTGGGGCGGCTTGCGCCAGGAAGGCGGCAGCGCCTTGCGACGCTACATCTGGTTTCTCCGCCAGAAGATCGAGGAAGACCCCGATCACCCTCAGCATCTGGTGACCGTCCGAGGCTTTGGCTACCGCCTCGACGCATAGCCGCTCGGGCGCTCACCGTCTCCCAGACGACCTTACAGTCAGCTTACAGCGCGGCTCTCGCGCCGCGCCAGACGCGGATCGGGGGGTGGTACCGCGGGACTACCTGTGCGCCTTCTAGTGTAGGCATACTGCAAGGTTCGTAGGCTCCCTCCCTTCTGTATGATAGGACCAGAGGAACCCGGATCGGTGCGCCGGCGCAAGCATAGAGTCCCTGTGCAGGCGCACGGCGCTCCTTCTGGATGTCGGATCGATGGAATCGGATTTCGCGGGGCTGCCCATCTCAGGCGTAGTGCTCATCGCCGACGACGACGCCGACTTTCGGCGCCTGCTCGTCCGCCGCGCCACGCGGATGGGCCTGACGGTAGTCGAGGCGCAGACGGGCACGCAGGCCCTGGAGGCCGTGCGCACGACCTCGTTCGACGCGGTGGTGGTGGATGTCTATATGCCCGGCTGTTCGGGCGTCGAGGTGGCTCAGGAAGCGCGCAATATCGACCCCCACGTCCAGGCCATCGTGCTTACGGGCAGCGCCACACTGGAGAACGCCATCCAGGCCCTGCGCGCCGGGGTCTACGACTACCTCACCAAGCCCCTCGAGTCGCTGGATGTCTTCGAGATGTCGCTCTCGCGGGCCCTCGAGCTGCAGCGCTTGCTGCGCGAGAACGCCCGGCTCTTCGCCGAAGTCCAGCGGCTGGCGGTGACCGACCCCCTCACCGGGCTCTACAACCGGCATAAGCTTGCCGAGGCGCTTGATGTTGAAGTCGAGCGCTCGAGGCGTTATGGCCGATCCCTTTCGATGGTGATGATCGACCTGGACGGCCTCAAGAGGATCAATGACACCCTCGGCCACAACGTGGGTGACGAGGTGTTGCAGGCCGCTGCGAACGCCATCCGCAGCGAGATTCGCAAGGTCGATCTGGCCACTCGGGTGGGGGGCGACGAGTTCCTCTTGCTCCTGCCCGAGGCTGAGCTCATGGACGCGGCCGGAGTGGCGGGGAGGATTTTCGAGCGTTTCTCGAGAGCCACGGTTCATGGAGAGAGGGTCTCCGCGAGCGCCGGCGTCACGCAGTGGAGGCGAGGCTACGCCTCGGCGACCGAATTCGTCCGGGCCGCCGATCAGGCGCTCTACGAGGCCAAACGGGAGGGCGGGGGGCACATCGCTGTCGTCTTCCCCGCGCCGGAGGGCGAAGAGGGTGAAACCATCGAGGAGTGGCTGCCGCAGACAGCCCTCACGTAGTGGGCGCGCGGCCGGCGGGCTTCTTGCCCCTGGATCGACACCTGCCGCGTACCGCAGGCCGTCTCGCCCCCCGTCCGGGCCGGCGACCTGCGGGCGCCAGCCCGCGGGGCGAACGGCCGGCGGGCCGCATCGTCCCGACCCAGCACCCACCTGCACCGCACCCCCTGGCACCGCCCGCCAGGGCAGGTGTGCAGTGCGCTGCAGGTGCAGGTGTGCGGTCTGGGCACTCAGTGCCCGTGCCCGTAGGGCAGGTGTGTCCTTCGGGAGGGCTTCGCGGCCCGAACGGGGTGCGGGGAGCGCCCGCAAGCCGTGGAGTACTCGTACGAGCGCCTGCAGAACGCTAGGCGCAGCCGTGCTTGGAAAGGAAGTGACCGATGAGTGCCGAAGAGGTTGATCTCCGCTTCAATCGCGGGGTGGGTGGCCGGATCGGCCTGCTGACTACGATTCTATCCCGCTGGCCCCGCCTCGCCCGGCTCCAGATGAAGCTCATCGTTCCCTACGTGGTCCTCACGGTGGTGACGGCCCTCGGAGGCCTGTTCATCGTCACCCGCCTCGTCACCTCCTCCGTCCGGGAGCGGTTCGTCAACCAGCTCTTCGAGGCCAGCCGGGTGGCCGCCGATGGGATCGTGCGCCGCGAGCGCAACCACCTGGAAGACCTGCGCTTGATGGCCTATACCGAAGGCGTGGCCGAGGCGGTCGTCTCCCGTGACACCGCCCGGCTCCAAGATCTGCTCTGGCCGCTCATCCTCAACAACAACATCGATGTCGTCAGCCTGGTGGATGCCGACGGCGTCGAGATCATCTCCCTGGCGCGCGATCCGCAGACCGGCCAGTACGTCGGCTCGCAGCGGATGATGGATTTCTCGGGAGTCTCCCTCGTCGTCAACATCCTCTCGGGAGTGGCAGACGACCAGGGTGATAAGTACGCCGGTTTCCTGCAGACCACCTACGGAGCCTACCTCTTCACCAGTGCCCCCATTGTGGACTCCACGAGCACGCTCCAGGGCGCCATCCTCACGGGCACCCGGCTCGAAACCCTCCTGGCCGAACTGAAGACCCAATCCCTGGCCGACATCGTCGTCCTCGACAACAACGGGACCCTGGTGGCGACGAGCCTTGTGGAGCCGGAGGAAGGCTATGAGACGCTCGAACTCTCACCGGAAGAAGTGGGTGAGATCGATCCGTCTCTCACACGCGACGTGGTGCTCTACAGCCGCCCCTACCAGATGGCTTACTCCCCGCTGATCGTCCGCCAGCAGGAGATGGGCGTGCTCGGCGTTCTCCTGCCCAGCAACTACATCGTCTCCACCGAGGCCACCAGCCGCAACACGTTCAGCCTGCTCTTCTCCCTCACCACGGTAGGCGTGATCGTGGTGGGCTACGTCCTCTCCCAAAGCATCGCCCGCCCGATCCTCCGCCTGCGCACCATCTCCCAGGCCGTCGCCTCGGGAGACCTGGCGCAGAAGACCGGGATCGAGGCCTCCGATGAGATCGGAGACCTGGCCATCGCCTTCGACACGATGACCATCCGCCTGCGGGAACGCACGGAGGAGGCCGCCCGGCTCTACGCCGAGACCGTCCAGCGCAACAAGGAGCTGGCCGATATCAACCTGCGGTTGCAGTCCACTCAGCAGCAGCTCATCCAATCGGAGAAGCTCGCCTCGGTGGGCCAGCTCACCGCCGGTATCGTCCACGACGTGAAGAATCCGCTCGCCGTGATCAAGGGGATCGCCGAAGAGCTCCGCGATGAACCGGGCCTCGATCCGAGCTTCAAGGATCAGATGACGGTGATCCGCGACAACGCCTCGCGGGCCTCGACGATCGTAGGCGACCTTCTGAAGTTCGCTCGCCAGGCAAAGCCGGAGATGAAGCAGCGCGACATGCGCGAATCGGTCGACGCCTCCATCCGGCTCACCGAATACCTGGCGCGCAAGGGCAATGTGCAGGTGGTCAAGGACCTCCCGGCCCGGGCGGTGATGGCCTACTACGATGCCGGGCAGATCGAGCAGGTGCTCATCAACTTGGTCCAGAACGCCATTCAGGCGATGCCCCAGGGAGGGACGCTGCGCATCAACCTGAGCCAGGCGCCGGGAGCCCTGGCCGTCGCCGTCGAAGACAGCGGCACAGGGATCGCCCCGGAGAACCTGGGCCGGATCTTCGATCCCTTCTTCACCACGAAGAAGGAGGGAGAAGGCACCGGGCTGGGCCTCTCGGTGAGCTACGGGATCATCACCCGCCACGGAGGCAAGATCGGCGTGGAAAGCAAGGTGGGGAAGGGCACGACCTTCACCATCCTGATGCCGGTGGGCGAGCGGCCTCCCTCGTCCGTCTAACGGTTCGCCGCGTTCGCTCCCCCTGGTCGAAGGGAGCCGGCGCGCGAGGGCAGAGTGAGAGCGGGCAACGAGTTCTTGACGGCGGGCTCACCCGTTGAGCCCCTTGAGCAGGAGGAGCCCAAGCGCGGCTGGCGACGGCTGCGCTGGCTGCTGCTTCTCTTCCTGATGCTTCTCCTCTTCTTCGGATGTGGCCAGCTCGCCCTGCTTCTTCCGATCGGCGCAGACACGGTTCTCGCCGACACTCGCTCGCAAATGAGCGCCGACTACCGGCCCTGGCCGTTCGTCGTCATCGCCCCGATCAATCCCGACATCATCCAGGAAATCGAGCAGGATCGCAACCGCTACCCCGAGACCTTTGGGGAAGGCAGTGAGATCGTCGTCCCTGGATCGTTCTGGCCCCTGACTACTCCGGAGCCTTCGGCCACGCCCGCCGCAACGGTGACGAGCGCCCCTTCGCCGACGCCCAGCGCTCCCCTCACCCAATCAGCGACCGCATCCATCACCGAGACGGCCACCTCCACCGGCTCCGCCTCACCCACCCAGACCTCAACGCTCACTCCCACGGCCACGGCCACCCGTACGCCCTCGCCCACCGCGACTCGCACCGCCACCCGCACTGCCACGCGAACTCCCACCCGGACAAGCACCGGAACGCTCACCGCCACCCGGACGGCCACCCGGACACCGACGCGCACGCCGACGCGCACTCCCACCCGGACACCGACGCACACTCCCACCCGGACGCCCACCCAGACACCGACGCGCACCCCCACCCGGACTTCGACGCGCACGGCGACCCGGACAGCGACGCGTACGGCCACGTGGACGAGCAGCGGCCCGACGGCCACGCGCACCGCCACCCGCACGGCCACGCGAACGCCGACAATCACCCAGACATCGCCGCCCACCAATACGTTCACGGTGACGAACACGCCCACCGTGACATCAACCAGCACGCGCACCTACACGCCGTCGGCGACGTTCACTGCGACGGCGACTTCTACTCCGAGCAGCACGCCGACGGCCACGAACACGCGCACCTACACGCCTACGGCCAGCGACACGGCCACGCCCACCGACACCCGCACCCCGACGCCGAGCGACACGCCGACATCAACGGCCACGAATACGCCCACCTACACGCCGACGGCCTCCGACACGGCGACGCCGACCGATACTCGCACCCCGACGCCGAGCGACACGCCGACATCGACGGCCACGAATACACCCACCTACACGCCGACGGCCAGCGACACGGCCACGCCAACTGACACTCGCACCCCGACGCCGAGCGACACACCCACGCCGAGTAACACGCCGACGGCCTCCGACACTGCGACGCCGACCGATACCCGCACTCCGACGCCGAGCGACACGCCGACGGCCACGGCCACCAATACGCCCACCTACACGCCGACGGCCTCCGACACGGCGACGCCGACCGATACCCGCACCCCGACGCCGAGCGACACGCCGACGGCCACGGCCACTCCCACATCCACCGCCACCCCCACGCCCACCAGCACGGCGACCCCAACCCCAACGACGCCGGCAGGAGCCACGATCCTCTATCGCTCGGTCGGCACCACATCCAGCAATCTCAATACCAGCTCCCGCACCGTCGAGATCTCCGGCACAACCGCCACCTTCTCCGGCCCGATGCCGGACAACATCGGTGTCGGCGACGTGCTCACCTACGTCTCAGGCGGAAACCGGCTGGCCTTCATCACCGGCAGGACCTCGTCGACGGTCTACACCGTGGCAGACAAGGATGGAAGCACACCGGCCTCGGCCTTGGCGGGGACCGCGGTTGGCGTCTACCGCGCTTACAACTCGCTGAGTGGCTGGGAATCCCAGATCGAGAATCCCAACATCAATGAACCGACGGAGAACGATGTCAATCCTTCCACCGATCTGGTTTCCGCCAACACCGTGATGATGGTGGCTGCCTACGGTGACGGAGAAGACGCTGCTTCGGCGTACATTGATAGCTGGACCACAGGTCCCGACAACTACATCAGGATCTACACCCCGACCTCTTTGAGCGAAGTTGGCACGAGCCAGAGGCACAATGGAACCTGGGATACCTCGGCCTACCGCATATCACAAGACGGCAGCTTAGCCACCTCCATCTCAATTCTAGAGCGATATGTCCGCATCGAGGGGCTGCAAATAGAGAGCAACGTAGAGGTTGCGGGGCGATCGAGCGGGATTCAGGTTGGCGATGGAAATAGTGATGCTGCGGTAGAGATCCATATCTCCGATTCAATCTTTCGGATGACTGCTGCTCCCCCGAGCACACAAGCATACGCAATCGGCATCCTGAACAACTTCATTGGGAGCAATAGCCTCTACGTCGCCAAAGTCTGGAACAACACGATCTATGGCTATACAGCCGGCGGTGGCACTGCGGGTCTTTGTATGTACGCTCAAGATAATGGGACAGTTTATGCGTACAACAACACCTGTGTTGGCGGGAGTGGGGCCGCTAGAGGGATAGTGGTATTCGACAATGTGGATTTCTACGCGAGGAACAATATTTCTATCAATGCTGCGGATCCGTACTTCGCCTCCGTTGGCTTCAACCCCGCCAGCACAAACAACTTCTCTGACCTAGGGGATGCTCCAGGCCTTCTGCCGAAGACCCGGGACGGCGCGGGAGCCGATCCCATTTTCGTCGGAGGCGATGATTATCACTTGGACGCCAGCGACACATGGGCTCAGGCTCAGGGCGCCGATCTGGACGCGGACCCCAACCTTCCGATCGCCAACGACATCGACGATGATGCGCGGGATCCCTCTACTCCTGATATCGGCTCCGATGAATATGTCAGCTTGGCAACCCCAACACCGACGGCGACCGCGACCGCCACATCAACATCGACCGACACGCCCACGCCGTCGAACACGCCGACCGCGACCGAGACCCCTACTCCGACGGCGACGCCTACTGCCACGCCGACCTCGACCTCCACCCCGACATCGACGGCCACTCCCACATCAACCGCGACCGCCACCAGCGGCCCGCTGACTGACGACATCGCTCGCGGCTCCTACGTCGGGGACGGCGCCGCCGGCCGGTCCATCACCGGCCTCGGCTTCCAGCCCGCCGTCGTCATCATCAAGGTGGTCTATGACCATCCGGTCGATACGAACCTCTCGGCCGCCGTGATCCGCACCTCGACCATGGTGGGTGACGTCTCCAAGCCGATGAAGGGCGGCCAGGCACCGGCCGCCAACCTGATCCAGTCTCTCGATGCCGATGGATTCACGGTGGGCAACGACCTGCGGGTCAACGACGCAGCGACGTGTGGAGGGCCGTGTACGTACTACTGGGTCGCCTTCCGGGCCGGGTCCAACACGCAGGTCGGTTCCTATCTTGGCGATGGGGCGGCCAGCCAGGATATCACCTCGGGCTTCACCTTCTCGCCGGAGTACGTCATCGTGCTGCCCGGGAACCTGCAGCGGGCCACCAATCGGACGAATCTCTTCGGCGTCAACAGCAACCCCTTCAACGCCGGCGGCCCGGAGCTGGATTCGATCGTCGCTCTCCTGGCCAATGGTTTCCGCGTGGGGAGCACCTATGTCAACTCCAGCGGCGTGACCTACGACTACGTCGCCTGGAACGAGAGCCCGGGGTGGATGGACGTCGGGACGTATGTAGGAGACGACAGTGACAACCGGTCGATCGTGGGGGTTGGTTTCCAACCGGAATACGTCATCGTGCAGTCGGTGACCGGCGGACGGGACCCGATCCAGCGCTCGGATGCGATGACCGGCGATGCTTCGGTCAACTTCCGCAATGCGATCAACGCCAACCGCATCCAGGTGCTTCTGCCCGACGGGTTTGAGGTGGGGTCGTACACGGGGGTGAATGCCATAGCCGAGGACTTCAACTACGTGGCATTCAACGACCCGGACGGCCCGGCGCCCACGACCACTCCGACGCCGACACCTACCCCGACCGCGACCAACACGTCGACGCCCACCGCCACGGCGACACCCACGCCGACCGCTACGAACACCAACACCCCCACGCCGACGCCGACGGATACGCCCACGCCGACGCTAACCGCAACTGCCACGTTCACCGCCACGCCGACCGCCACTTTGCCGGCGACCGCAACCGCGGCGGCTGCGCCTATCGTGGACGCCGTCTCCGCTGGCGACACCCGCCCCGCGAACCTGACCATCTCGCACACGACCGGCGCGGGCGCCGACCGTCTGATGCTGGTGGGCATTTCGTTTGTCAACGATGAACTGGAGACGGTCAGCTCGGTGACCTACGGCGGCGTGCCGCTCACGTCGGTCGGCACGGTTGACACCTCGGACGATGCCCGGGTGGAGATCTGGCGCCTGATCGCGCCGCCCAGCGGCAGCTACGACGTCGTGATCACGTTTAGCGCGCCGCTGGCTCGCACGGCGGTCGCCGGGGTGATGACCTTCACCGGCGTCCATCAGATCACGCCCTTGGGGGCCTTCGCTTCGGCCTCCCTGCAGTGCACGGCCCCCTGCGCGGATCCGAGCCTCAATGTGACCTCGGCCATCA
>DATEAV010000325.1:0-4870 GCA_035288185.1 Anaerolineales bacterium
GCCCTTTCGATCCCCCCGTCCCATCCGGCCCGCCTCCCAGGTCGTTCACCACCACCCGGGCCCCCCGCCGCGCCAGCTCCAGCGCATACGCCCGTCCCAGCCCCCCGCCCCCGCCCGTCACGATCGCCACCCGGCCATCCAGGCGGATTTCCGCCTTCGTATGGCGCTTCTCGGCCTCCTCGCGGCCAATCCATTCGACGAGGCCGCGGTCGATGACCGCCTCGCCGGTCTCGGCATTGAGGGTCCGGAAAACGGCCCTGCCCTCGTCGAGCCGCCAGATCTGAGTCTCAATCGGCGTGCCGGGGTAGAGGGCTTTGGTGAAACGGTTCTTGAAAAGGGTCAGCCGCTCCGGCTCGCCAGGGAATAGATGCTTGATCACTGCCCGGCAGGCGAAGCCGTGGGTGCACAGACCGTGCATGATCGGGCGTTCGAAGCCGCTGAGGCGGGCGAACTCCGGGTCGACGTGGAGCGCAAACGTGTCGCCTGAGAGGCGGTAGATCAGCGGTTGGTCGGCGGAGGGCCGGGCGGGTTCCTCGAAATCCGGTGGGCGGTCCGGAAACTGGATCCTTTCTTTCGGCGCATCCTCGCCCCCGAAACCGCCGTCCAGCCGCGAGAAGATCGTGAGGATGTTGGTGAAGAGCCTCCGCCCGTCGGAGAAGCAGGTCGTGGCTTCGGCCACGACCAGGGCGCCTTTGCCCGCCCCCTTGTCGTAGTAGTGGGTGATGGTCCCCTCCGTGGTGAGCTCTCCCCCCTCGGGAGGGATCGGATTGTGAAGGATCAGCTCATGCTCGCCGTGAAGGATGCCCGCCAGGTCGGCGCCCGAGAGCGCCACCACTTGGGCGAAGAACTCAGTGACGCTCGGGACGGCGAAGCTGGGGACGACCTTGAGCCTGTTCTCGTAGACGTAATCCAGCTCGTCGAATCCGGCGCCGACCCCCACCGCGTAGAGGACCACATCTTTCCATCCATACTTCGTCGTCACCGGACCGATTTTCTTGCCGATGGCCGAGAGATCGAGCGGCATAAGTCAGCCTCCGTCGAAACCTCACGCTTGCCCCGGCCCTCTCTCGCGGCTGTGGCTGCGGGAGAGGTGTAGGCGGTGAGGGCTCTATTCCATCCCCATCGCCAGCATCTGCGAGATCACCACGCGCTGAATCTGGCTCGTGCCCTCCACGATTTGGAGGATCTTGGCGTCGCGCATCCACTTCTCGGCCGGGTAGTCACGCATGTAGCCATAGCCGCCGAGCACCTGGACGGCATTGGTCGTCGCCTGCATGGCCATGTCGGCGGCATAGGCCTTCGCCATGCTGGCCGGCACGTTGCAGGGCAGGCCCTGATCGGCGAGCCAGGCGGCGCGCCAGGTGAGCAGGCGGGCGGCTTCGATCTCGGTGGCCATATCGGCGAGGAGGAAGCGGATCGCCTGTTTGGCGATAATGGGCTTGCCGAATTGCACGCGCTGCCGCGCATACTCGAGGGCATACTCGTAGGCTGCCCGGGCCACACCGATGGCGGAGGCCGCCACAAGGGGCCGGGTGTGCTCGAAGGATTTCATCGCCACCGCGAAGCCTTCGCCCTCGCCGCCGACACGGTTCTCCTCCGGCACGCGCACGTCCTGGAGGATCACGTCGCCGGTGTGCGAGGCGCGCATCCCCATCTTCTTCTCTTTCTTGCCTGCCGAGAGGCCAGGGGAGCTCGCTTCCACGATGAACGCCGTGATCCCATCGTGCCCCAGAGCCGGGTCGATGGTGGCGAAGACGACATAGAGATCGGCAATGCCTCCGTGAGTGATGAACCGCTTCTGTCCGTTGAGCACGTAGTGATCGCCCTCGCGCAGGGCGCGGGTTCGGATCGAGGAGGCGTCTGAGCCCGCCTCGGGCTCGGTGAGCGCGAAGGCCCCGATGCGGAGCTTCTCGTGGCTTGTGAACCAGGGCAGATAGCGGCGCTTCTGTTCCTCGTTCCCCCGGAGCAGGATCGGCACCGCGGCCAGGCCGCACCCAAGGATGGCGCTGCCGATCCCCAGGCAGCCCCACGCCAATTCCTCGGTGACCAGGCAACCGGCAAGAACGCTCCACATCCCTCCCCCGCCGAATTCCTCGGGGTACTGATACGAGGTCAGGCCGATCTCGGCCGCCTTCTCGAGGATCGGCCAGGGCGTCTCCTCCCGCTCGTCGTAGTCCGGCGCGGCCGGGCGGATCTCACGCTCGGCGAACTTGTGCGCCAGCTGGCGGATCTGCTCCTGCTCCTCACTCAGTCGAAAGTCGATCATCTCGACTTGCCTCCTTCGACGGCATCGGCCGCCCTTTCCGGTGTCCCCACGACGGCCGCCTCGCGAAGCTCACGCCGCAAAACCTTCCCCGCGAGCGACTTGGGCAGCTCCGGACGGAACTCGACTTCTTTGGGGACTTTGAACTTGGCCAGCCGCGCCCGACAGAATTCACGGATCTCCTCGCACTCCGGCGACGCCCCCTCGGCGGGGACGATGAACGCCTTCACCGCCTCACCCCAATACGGGTCGGGGATCCCCACGACCGCCGCCTCCCGTACCCCAGGATGCGTGTAGAGCACTTCCTCGACTTCTCGTGGGTAGACGTTCACCCCTCCCGAGATGATCATATCTTTCTTGCGGTCCACGACGAAGAAGGCGCCGTTCTCGTCTGCGGTCCCGATGTCACCCGTATGCAGCCATCCATCCCTTAGGACGTTCGCTGTCTCTGTGGGCATGTTCCAGTCGCCGCGCATCACCTGCGGCCCGCGAACGACGATCTCGCCTCTCTCCCCTGGCGGGAGCGCCTCCTCCCCCGTCTCCAGGTCGACGATCCGGGCGTCCGTCCCGGGCACCGGATAGCCGGCGCTGCCCGGCGGCACCTTGCCTACGAGAGGAGTGAGATGGGTGACTGGGGATGCCTCGGTCATCCCGTAGCCCTGCGCCATGCGGCAACCGCTCCGCCGCTCGAATTCCTCCTGCACCTCCACCGGAAGAGGCGCGGCACCGCTGAGGCAGAACTTGAGAGACCGCAAGTCGTCCGAGCGCAGATCGGCGCAATGGTTCAAGGCGATGTAGGCCGTGGGGACACAGGGGAAGAGCGTCGGCCTGGTGCGGCGGATCGTCTGAAGGACCTCCTGCATCCGGAAGCGCGGCAAAATCACCATCGTGGCGCCGAGCAACACAGCCAGATGGAGGCAGGCGGCGATCCCGTAGAGGTGGAAGAAGGGTAGCACGCTCAAGATGCGTTCTTCTCCTTCCCGTAGCACCGGCCGGATCCACGCCAGGCACTGGGTATTGTTGGCGACCAGGTTGCTGTGGGTGAGCATCGCCCCCTTGGGAACGCCTGTCGTCCCCCCGGTGTATTGCAGCAGCGCCAAGTCATCCGGGCCGAGTGAGACCGAGGCGGCACCGTTCGGCGGGCGGAGGAACTCGAGCCAAGCGAGATCGCCCTTACGAAGCCGCGGCCTCCCGCCCTCGGAGCGCTCGCGCAGCAGCGTGTACAGCCCGCGAAGACCCCAGCCCATGTACTCCTGGATTCGAGCCACCACCACGGTCCGGAGTGGCGTCTCATCCCGGATTTCCTCCAAGTGGCGGTAGAACGGCGCCAAGGCGATGATCGTCTCAGAGCCTGAGTCGCTGAGCTGATGCCGAATTTCGCGTGGCGTGTGGAGCGGGTTGACCGGGGTGACAATCGCCCCGGCCTTCCACGTGCCGAAATAGGCAATGACGAACTGAGGGCAGTTCGGGAGGTAGAGCGCCACCCGGTCCCCGGGGGACACGCCGTGACGGATGAGCGCTCCTGCATAGCGGCTGGCAAGGGCATCCAGCTCTTGATAGGAGATGCGCCTCCCATAAAACCAGATGGCGGTTTGCCGGGGGAAGCGAGCGACGGTGTCATCGAAGATCTTGGTGAACGGGATCTCCGGGATCTCCACTTCGCGCGGCACGCCCGGGTCATAGTTGTCCAGCCACGGCCTTTCCATCGTGCCCCAACCTTTCGGTCGCTACCGGAAGAGGGAGGATGCCTGGTTGACGGCGAGCGACCTCTAGATGACGCCCTCTTGCCGCAGCGCTTCGATCTGAGCCGCGTCGTAGCCGAGCTCGGCCAGCACCTCGGCCGTATGTTCCCCGAGCTCGGCCGCACGAAGAGCCCCGGCTGCGGCGGGCTCCGCAAAGCGGGCGCCGGCCTTCCCGAGAATCAGCGGAGGCCGCAAAGCCCCATCGGCAAACATGCCCAGCGCACGAACGGGCGGAGAATTCTCCGCCTGACCAACTCTCAACACGGGCTCGCAACAGCAATCTGCATCCCGGAGGAGATGAATCCACTCATCTCGTGGCCGCGTCTTGAAGAAGGTACTCAGGTCATCGTAGGCAGGCTGGCCCGGCGAGGCGGGAGAGAATTGCTCGCCGACGAGATCCGGTCTATTCACTGCGGCGCAGAAGGCGGCCCAGAAATCCGGCTCCAGCGCGGCAAGCGTGAGGCAATCTCCATCCTGGCACTCATAGACGTTGTAGCAGAGCAAACCGCCGGTGAGCTCGCTGGCGCCCCGCTTCAGCGGGGCGCCCCCCGCCTCACCGGCCACGGCCATGGGGAGGCAGGCCAAGGCGGCTCCGAGGAGCGAGGCGTCAGCCCGGCATCCGCCGTCCCCCCGGGCACGGGCCAGCAGGAGCAAGAGGATTCCAATGGTTGCCCAGAGCCCGCCGGCGAGGTCTGCGATTGGCGCCCCCGGTATCGCGGGGAGAGAGCCGGCATGGCCCGTCAGGTCGAGCAGCCCGGCCAAGCCGACATAGTTCAGGTCATGGCCGGCACGATCGCGATAGGGGCCCTGCGTGCCATATCCGCTGAGCGCACAGTAGAGGAGGTTCGGGTTGGCGCGAGCCAGG
>DATEAV010000326.1:0-2577 GCA_035288185.1 Anaerolineales bacterium
CCTCACGGAGGAACGATCGCTCGCCGACTACTTCGAGGCGGCGGTTGCCACGTATCGAGGCGAGGCGAAGACGGTCTCCAACTGGATGATCAACGACGTCTTGCGGATGATCCGAGAGCGGGGGGTGAATGCCGCCCAGCTCCGCCTCGCCCCCACGGATTTAGCGGAGATCGTCCGCATGGTCGAGTCGAAGCAGGTCACCACCAACACGGGCAAGGAGCTATTGATGAAGGCGGAGGAGAGCGGCCGGCGGCCGGCAGAGATCGTTGGCGCCGAAGGGCTGGCCGTCGTCGCGGATGAAAGAGCGCTCGGCGAGCTTGCCGCCGAGGTGATCCGGGATAGCCCCGCTCAGGCCGCCGCTTACAAGGGCGGGAAGACTACACTGATCGGCTGGTTTGTCGGGCAGGTGATGCGCAAAACGGGGGGAAGGGCCGATCCGCAGCGGACGCGGGCAATCTTCGAGGATCTCCTCTCCCGCTAGGCCGGGCCTTCTCTGCCGGCTTAGGGGTTCCCACAGTGGAGCCGATGAGCGACAGGGCGTTCTCGCTGCAACCGGCTCAGGAGCCGGATGATCGGACGATTCACGCGCTCATCCGGGAGGCTCGGATCAATCCCCTCGGGATCGAGTGGCAGCGGTTCCTCGTCGCCGTGGACGGGGCGGGTACCATCATCGGCTGCGCCCAGGTGAAGCCCCACCGGGACGGCTCCCGGGAGCTGGCTTCCATCGTTACGGCCGAAGCCTGGCGCGGGTGGGGGGTGGCCACCGCGCTCATCGGCCGCCTGATGGCCGAGGCGGCTCCGCCTGTTTGGCTCAACTGCCGTTCCGGGCTTGTTCCCTTCTATGCGCGCTTCGATTTTCGAGAGGTGGGGGCGGACGAGCCGCAGCCGGCCTACTTCCGCCGCATCCGGCGGCTGGCCGCCGCCATGGCGCTCCTGGCCTCAATGGGCGAACGCCTTGCCGTCATGGTCTGGGAAGGGCGGTGAGGCGGGCTGCACAGCGCGCGGTGACACTTGCTTCTGTGCGAGCCGAACAATAAGGGTAGGGGCGGGCCTCAGAGCCTGTGGACAAATCTCGCATAGACTGGCGAGGGCCTATCCCCGCGGCGGGCGCGTCCCCAGTGGCCCCCACCCCTGACCCCTCCCCCGGCAGTTGAGCGTATCACCTGAGTGATGAGGTTCCGCCGGGGGAGGGGAGGTTGCCTCCTTAGACCTTCATCCCCCCTCTCCGCTTTCGCACAATGCATGAGGGAATCGTGACATGCGGAGAGGGGGGCAAGGGGGGCCGTCCGCCCCGGCGGGCTGCGCCCGCCAGGGCGCGGCCCGAACGGGGTGAGGTGGATGCTACAAGACATGAAGGCCGCCTCGGCCCAACGGAGAACGTGCGAGGATTGTCTAGCCCGCAACCGGACCTAGCGCGTGAAATCATACGAGACGAAGTCCCCCGCGGGGCTGACGAGCGCCTGCGGCGGCGCCCCGCCGATCGTCCCCCGCACGAGGATCCAGCTCCCCGCGCTCCCGGCGAGAAACAGGTACTCCATGTTGTCGATCCAGCGGAAGTCGGTCCCTGGCGCGAGCGGCATCGGCGGTCCGCCGGCGGCGCCGATCATCAGACTTGATGGCGAGCCGAAGGAATAGGCGAAGTGAGTCGAATCGGGCGACCATCCTTCCCAGTCCCATTCGCCGGTGGCATAGATCACTTGCCCGGTCCCATCCGTTTGAGCCAGAATGAGATCCTCGTCGTCCACGCCCGCGCGTCGGCTGAACGCCACGCGGCCGAGGTCGGGCGAAAGGGCCGAGTGTTGCCAGAAGTGGAAGTAGAAGTTCCCTGGGATCGTTGCCAATCCTGAGGCCGGCCCACTCCCGGCCGGAACCCTCCAGAGCGTGCCGCTGACCGAATCGATCAGCGGGTCTTCGGAGGGGATCGTCGCGCCCAGGGCCGTCGAATCTGCGGTCCAAACCCCCCGGGGGTAGAACAGGAACTCACTGTAGGTGATCACCCATGGGTAGGTGATCAGATCCTGGCGATGGTTCGTCCCGTCGAGATCGATCATCCCGAGGCTCGTGGGAGTGATCACCGCAGTCGTCATCCCATCGGGCGATACGAGGAAATCCCCGCCTTCGCCCGCGGGAAGCAGGGAGGTGAGAACAGCCGTGTCGGCGTCGATAATCCAGAGATCATCGTGCTTAGTGAAACCGACCGCCTCCGGGATCAGGTAGGTGTTGAAGATCAGTTGGTGCGTCCCAGGGATGAAGGCGATCTGCGAGATGTCGGTGCCCACTGAGCCTTCCCCGATCGGGTAGAAAGCGTCGAGCTGGGCGGCTGTGAGAAGCACACCGGCCGCGCTGCCGTCGGCGTTGATCGCCCGCAGTTCGCCATGGAAATCCGGCGCCGCTCGCAACAAATAGGCAATCCGGGCGCCGTCGCTGGAGATGAGGACATCGCTCGCCATTCCGTCCGTGGTCAACGGATGGGAAGAGCCGTCTTGTTCGAGCACCCAGACGTTCCCTGCATCGGTGTAGACGATCCGGAAGACGGGCTCACCAACCGGAGGCAAGGGAACCTCGGTGGCCGGGGGC
>DATEAV010000327.1:0-9530 GCA_035288185.1 Anaerolineales bacterium
GAGTCCGTAGGGGCGACGCATGCGTCGCCCCTACGCAACGCCAGAGGAATTGGGCAAGTCCCAGGCTCCCTGTCCGCAATCGTCGGTTCCTTCAAATCGGCCTCTTCTCGCAGGATCAACCAGCTTCGCGGCACGCCCGGCACGCCCGTGTGGCAGCGCGGGTTCTACGATCACGTGATCCGCAACGACGAAGACCTCGCCCGGATCCGCGAATACATCGCCACGAATCCTCTCCGATGGTCCCTCGACGAGGAGAACCCTTCCGTACGACCGGGGACCTGAGCTTCTTCCGCAATCGAACGCCCACATACCACGTAGGGGCGGGCCTGAGACCCGCCTCTACGCATCGCGATCGCCCGCCGGGCGCCGAGTTTGGATCGTGCCAAACGGGGATGGAGGCGGAGTGCTACCCCGATCCGTAGAGGGTCTCGCCGGCCCTGGACCAGGTGCCGAAGGTCCGGCCCGAAGGACAGGGGGAGGGCCGCGCCGGTCAGGGTGACCCCAAGGTCTAAGCCCGCGCCGGGTCGTGCAGCCCGCTTTCCTAGTAGGGGCGAGGCATGCCTCGCCCCTACGGGCCGCAATCGTGCGCTGATCGCGCGTGCGATGTGACCCTGCCCCGGCCGCAGCAGCGATACGAGTTGCGGTGAGGGTTCCTGCCCGCGCCGGGTCGTGCAGCCCGCTTTCCTAGCGATCCTCCGCGGGCACCATGTTCTCCGGGACCTGCACCGCGACCACCTCACCTCGCGCGCAGACCTCACCCCGCGCGGAGAGCGTTGCCGCCACAACGATCTTCCGGCCTTTGACCTCCTTCACGGTGCCGCGGACCTCGAGCGGGACGCCGAGCGGCGTCGGCTTGAGGTAGTCGACATGGAGCGAGGCCGTCACAAAACGAAACGCCGGCTCCGTGCCCATTTCCCGGCCGGCGGCCCGATAGGCGGCCGCAGCCGCGGTGCCCGTGCCGTGGCAGTCGATCAGCGAGGCGATCAGGCCGCCATACACGTATCCGGTGATGGCAATGTGATGGGGCCGTGGCGTAAACCGCGTGACGCTCTCCTCGCCCTCCCAATGGGTCTTGATCTGGAGCCCGTCCGGGTTGAGCCTGCCACAGCCGTAGCAATAGGCAAAGGACCCCGTGTAGTAGTCTTGAAACGCTTTCGCATCCATGCTTCTCCTGGGCTCCTTCCCGTCCAATCCCATGGCCGTCACGGCCGCATCACTTGCGCGCCATCGGCGGCCTCACAGAGATAGGCGGCCGGCTCCAGGCTGCAGGCATCCTGATAGGCCCGGCAGACTCGCCCGGCAAACTCATCGGCCTCCTCGGCTCTCACCAACGCGACGACGCAGCCTCCGAACCCCGCCCCGGTGAGGCGGGCCCCAAAGCAGGCCGGATCGCCTACCGCAAGCTCGAAGAGCAGGTCCAGCTCGCGGCTCGAGACCTCGAAATCGTCCCGCAGGCTGACGTGGCTCGCGTTCATCAAGTGGCCGAAACTCACAACGTCGCCTTTCGAGAGGGCCTCGGCCGCCTCCAGGGTGCGCTCGATCTCGGTGATCACATGGCGTGCCCGCCGCCTGACGTCCCCGGGCAGTTCGGCGGCCCTCCCCTCGAACTCCGCGCGGCTCACGTCGCGCAATGCCGGCCGGCCGAGACGCCGGGCGGCCTCCTCGCACTGCGCCCGGCGCTCGTTGTACGCCGACTCCACAAGCCCACGTCTCGTCGCCGAATCGACGACCACGACGCCGGCTCCCGCCGGGAGGGGCAGATACCGGAGCTCCAGCGACCGGCAGTCGATAAGCAGGACGTGGCCGGCGCGGGCTGCGGCCGAGACCATCTGGTCCATGATCCCACAGCGCACGCCCACCCATTCGTTTTCCGCTTTTTGCGCCAGGAGGGCCATCGATGCAGGGCGCCACTCCAAAGCGCTCACCGCAGCGAAAGCCCGGGCGGCGGCTATCTCGAGCGCAGCCGAGGATGAGAGGCCGGCGCCAATCGGCACCTCGCCCCCCACAACGCCTCGCCACCCCGCCAGACGGTGCCCGGCGTCGTTCATCGCCCAAGCCACGCCCTTCACGTATTCTCCCCACTCCGGCCCACCATGCTCCGGACGACTGACGCGAAACTCGACGGTTCCCTCGAAATCGAGCGAGCGCGCGACCACGCTCTCGTCCGGCGCCCGGCCAAGAGCGATCCAAACTGCCCGCTGGATAGCCATCGGCAGGACGAACCCCTCGTTGTAGTCGGTATGCTCGCCGATCAGGTTCACGCGGCCGGGCGCGCGCACGACAAACTCCGGCGAGGCGCCAAACTGTGCACCGAATGCTCGCCTCACTCGGCTGCGGGTCGAATCCGGTGATTCAGGCCCGATCGGCATAGCGGGCTTCCGGTAGAGAACGGAGACGCGCGGCGGCCTCTTCGGGCGTCAGATCCCGCTGCGGCTCAGCGAGCATCTCGTAGCCGACCATGAACTTCTTCACCAGCGGCGACCGAAGAAGCGGGGGATAGAAGTGAGCATGCACCACCCAATGGCCCTCGTCCTTCCCCGACCCAGGAGCCTGGTGCCAGCCCATCGAGTAGGGGAACGGCGCCTGGAAGAGGTTGTCGTAGCGAACAAGGAGGCGTCTCAAGGCGCGCGCCAGCGAGCGGCGCTCCTCTTGATCCAGCTCCGCAAGCCGGCCGACCCTGCGCCGCGGCAGGAGCAACGTCTCATACGGCCATACCGCCCAGTAGGGCACAACGGCCACCCAGCCTTCCTCCTCGATCACCATGCGCTCACCGAGGGACGATTCCAACGAGGCATAGTCTTCGAGCAGGGATCGGGCATGCGACTTCCGATAGGCGCGCTGGGCCCGATCCTCTTTGCCCGCCTCATTGGGCAGCGAGGCCTGCGCCCAAACCTGCCCGTGGGGATGCGGATTGGAGCAGCCCATGATTTCCCCTTTGTTCTCGAAGACCTGCACCCAGGAGTAGCGGGCGCCAAGGTCAGCGGTCTGTTCAGCCCAGGCCTCGATGACGATTCGGATTTCTTCCTCGGGCAGCTCGGCCAGTGTGAGGTCATGACGCGGTGAGAAGCAAATCACCCGGCAGGCGCCGGGTTCCGGCCGGGAATCGAGAAGGCCTCCCGGCTGCACCGGGCGCGAGGGCGAGACGGGCAGCAGGGCGGGGAAGTCGTTTTCAAAGACAAAGGCGTGCTCGTACGCCGGGTTGCGGTCGCCGCCGGCGCGGGAGTTGCCCGGGCAGAGGTAGCAGCCGGGGTCGAAGGCTGCGAGGCGCTGGCGTGCTCCCCGCTCGACATCCCCTTGCCACGGACGCAAGGCGCGCTGTGGCGAGACGAGCACCCATTCTCCCGTGAGCGGGTTTCGGCGTCGATGCGGGTGACGAACGGGATCGAAGTCCATCCGGCCCGGGCCGGCAGGCGGCGCCTCAGCGGAAGGCAGGGCTCTCGATGCCTGCGCTCTCCCAGAAAGGCGCCCAGGCAAGGGCAACGAGCGCCACCGAGACATCGGCCTTCTTCGGCCTTAGAGTAAGGCTCTCCAACTCCTCGATTTGGGGATCGATCTTCGCTTCGAGGGCCTCCGTCTCGGCGCGGAACTCCTCCTCGAGAGGCGAGAGCCTCTGCCGAAGACTCTCGACGGTCTCCTGCGCCCGCCCAATGTCTTCCTGCTCTTTCATCGTCCGGCTCACGCCACGGGCCGCGGTGGTGGCGCGCCCGAGCGTCGTGGCGCTCAGGGCGCGGCGCCCGACGAAGGCCCCAAGCAGAGTGGCGCCGAAGGAGATGGCTGTCTGCGTCTTCTGCTGCCTAACCTGTTCGGTCTCGCGGGCGACGGACTGCTCCGCCCGTCGCAGCCGGTCTTGGAGCGCCGCGATCTTGGGGGCATACTTCTGACGCAGCGCTTCCCCCGCCCGGTCGCGTTGTTCCCGCGCCACCTGCTGAAGACGGACGCGGAAATCGCGTTCGCTTTCACCCGGCCGCGAGAGCTGCTTCAGGCCCGGGCTCTTCCAGAGCGTCAGGCGCTGACTCCCGTAGACCCACGTGGCGAAGTCTTTCTCCCAGGCGGCGTAGCTTCTTGGTTTGGCCGCCGCCTCCGGCAGCGCGGCGAACCCGCCTGCTGGCGCAGGGCCTTTCTCGAGATCGGAGGCGGAGAAACCCGCCTCGGCTGCTTCCTCCCACCGAACCGGAATGGCCTCCTCGGAGATTGGCGTCAAGAAGGTGAGCTCCTGAGTGGTATCCACCTTCGCCTTGGCGTCGGAGAAGGTCACCCGGGCCACTCCGATCAGGTGCGGGCGATAGACGGGCGAGCTCCCGGCCGGCTGAGCCGCTCGGATCGGGACGAAGTATTGGGGCACCCCCGGCGCCACGGAGGGCGCGGCAGCCGCCTGCGCAGCCATGGGGGCCGCTCGCCGGGCGGCGGCTTTTCTCGACTCTGCCTGGGGACCAGCTTTCTTGATGGGATCCATCAGAGCCTTGATCTGCGGCCCGGTGATGGGCCCGCGCAAGTAGGACATCGCCCACCGCGTCTGGAAGACGACAGGTGCGTCGTCGTGGACGTTGTTCATCACGAAGATCCGTTGGCCGAGCCCGGAGAGGATCTCTTCCATCTCGTTCCGATCGAATGAGGTCGAGGCTGCGGCCGCGGCGCCCTCCAAGCCCTCGAGCACGCGGGCCTTGTCGCGCTCCGCCTGCAGGCGGCCGAGAAACCAGGTGCCAGCGTTGGAGAGGGCTTTGTAGTCGAGATCGGCCGGATTCTGAGTCGCCAGCACGACGCCCAGGCCGAAGGCGCGGGCTTGCTTGATCAAGCGCAGCAGAGGCGGTTTCGAGGGCGGATTGGCGACCGGGGGGAAGTAGCCGAAGATCTCATCCATGTAGAGGACGGCGCGCAGGCTATTCGTGCCCTTCTGCGAGTGCATCCAGCTGAGCACATGCGAGAGGACGAGTGAGACGAAGAACATGCGCTCGGCGTCGCTGAGATGGGCGATGGAAAAGACGCAGTGCCGTGGCTTGCCCTTGGGCGTGTGCAGCATGGCGCCGATATCCAGCGGCTCGCCTTCCATCCAGGCCGCGAAACCCGGAGCGGCCAGGAGGTTGTTGATCGCCATCACGAGCTGGAAGCGCTCCTTGGCCGGATAGAAGGCTTCGAGTTCGAGCACGCCGATCTTCGGAATGGGCGGTTCCTGCACGTAGCGGATCAGCGCTTCCAGGGTGAGGTCCTCGCCTCGTTTCCACGCCCAACCGAACAGGCTGGAGAGCAGGATGTGGTCCCGGCTCTTGACCGCGTCCGCCTCCAGGCCCACCAAGACGAGCAGGCTGGTGGCGGTCGTGCTGATGCGGTCTTGCAGCGCTTCGGCGTCGTCGAGGACGGCCTGATCGGGCGCGGCGAACGAAGACAGGATCGAGACCGGGATCCCGGTGCTCGCGCCGGGCGTGTAGACGACAAACTCGGCGGCGTCACGAAGACGCTGGATTCGCTCGCCGCTCTGCCCCCACTCTGCGAGGCCTTCCTTCCACAGAGCGGCCTGCTCGACGGCGAACTGCTCGGGGGAGAGGCCCTTTTTCCGGGCTTCCTCCTCGTTCACCCAGGGTAGGAAGTCTTCGGGGCGGAGCTGGGGGAACGTCAGGAGGAGATTCGGCAGATCGCCCTTGGGGTCGATGAGGATCGCCGGGATTCCATCCAGGGCGGCCTCTTCGAGCAACGTCAGGCACAAGCCGGTCTTTCCGCTCCCGGTCATGCCCACACACACGGCGTGAGTCACCAAGTCCTTCGAGTCATAGAGCAGTAGACCCTGGCCGGGTTTCTTCTTCTCGAGGTCATAGGGCCGGCCGAGGTAGAACGTCCCCAGCTTCTCGAAGTCTTCCATCATCACTTCGCTCCTTGGAGATCTGCCCCTCCGGGCCGCTCCCAACAGGTCATGCCAACGCTCCGCCCGTGGGTTTGCTCGGCTCAGGGACAAGCCTTCGTCCGCCCGACGGGCGCTCAGGGCACCGCCAGATCGAAGACCCTCTCGAATTCTATCAGGAAGAGGGAAGCGATCGGTTGGCTGTAGAGAATGAGAACGTTCTCGTCGTTGCTCTCTTCGGCGTTCGTGCTGAAGTTGTACGAGCCCGTGATCACCAGGGAGCCGTCGATGACGATCACCTTGTGGTGCATGTTGCGAGAATTGCCATCCAGGCGAACGTCGAGCCCGGCCGCGAGGAAATCCCACAGTTCCGAGCCCTCGTTCCCCGACTGATCCGCTTCCATCACGCCGCGGACTCGCACGCCCTCCCCTGCGCGCTCGAGAAGGGCCGCCCCCAGGGGATCGAGGGTGAAGGAAAACGCCAGGAAATCGACGCTCTCCTGGGCACCCAGGATGAGCTCTTCTATTCGCTCTGCCGCGCCGTCGTCCGGGGAAAACCACGCCTCCACCCTTGCGCCGCCGACCATCGCCTGGCGCGGCGACGTGTCGGCCAGGGAGAGGGCGCCGAACCGGTCCTCAAGAAACATCTCCTCGAACTCACGGGAGTAGCTTTCGGCCACGTCGGGCGATCGAAGTCGGATCAGGTTGTTGTCGTTGAGATACCCGTCGCTCACCGTGTAGTTCATGGATCCGGTCCACACCTCGATCCCATCGATCACCGTGAACTTGTGGTGCATGAGAGGCTGGCGGCGATCGCCCAAGACCGGGATCCCCGCTTCTACCAGCGCGCCGACTTCCGGGGCGAGCATGTTGTCGCTGTCGATGACCACCCGCACGCGGACGCCGCGCCCGGCGGCCCGGATCAGCGCGTCGCGCACGCTCCACAGGTTGAGGTTATACACGGCGACGTCCACAGTGTGAACCGCAGCGTCAATGGCTTCCGCCAGGGCCGCGTCCGGGCCGCCCCGGAAGCTCTCCGCCGCTGGCGATCCCGGGACGGTGAAATAGATTTCAATCGGCGCCTGGGAGAAGGCGGAGGACTCGGCCGGGGATGGTGCCTGAGATCCCCCAGGCTGGAAAAGCAGGAAAAGCACCGCCATCACAACCAGCAGGATGGCAGCCACCAACGGAGGGTCTGACCTGCGGCCGAGCCATGACGGCCAAGCGCCGGGCAGGCAAGACGGGACGAGGTTCATTGGTCTGCGCAGCCACGAAGCGCGCCTGTGGTGACGGCGCGACGACCTTCCAGGTCAGGGAGCCAGCGTCAGTTGAAGCGAGCCTTCCGCTCCGATGAACGGAAGCCCCCAGAGGACGGGGGATTCCAGGTCGAGGTGAAACGAAACCGCTCGCAGCTGATCTCGCCTCTCAGCCTCCACGCTGAGCACCGCGAATTCCGCCAGGATCTTTGCCTCCTCGGCTCCCACCGTCACCCTCTGAAGAACACCTGCGCTTCCCGGCGAAAGCCCCGGCGGGTGGCGCAGAAAGCCGAGCCCCCAGGTTCCCGCCTCCTCCAACGTGCACGCGAAGGCCGGCAGCACGAACGTCTGCGGCGAGGCCCACAGTTCGTCGGGGCCGCGATCGCGCCCGTAAGTCTGCCGGACCTCGAACCTCACGCGACCCACGGCCACCCAGAACGGCTTCCACGTGAGGCCAGCCTCGACTGCCGCACGGGCAAAACGCACGTCAAGCGGCCGAATGCCTTTCTCTTCATCCAAAGTGAGACCCTGGCCGCATGTCGCGCACAACCACGCCACTTCGTCCTGCGCCGCGGGCACGGCTGTGCCGCAACGAGTGCAAAACAGAGGGACAACTTCGACCGTGGCGCTCACAGCTCCACCTTGACCCCGATCTCGTCGAGCAGCCCACCCAGAGGCCCCTGCGGAGGGGCACGCTTCCGTCCCACTCGCAGCCGGTGCTCCACTTGCTCTCCGTAGCGAAAGGCGCGATAGGCCGCCGCCATCAGCGCCGCGCCGGCCAGGAAGGGGACGACGAGGAAGACCAGAGATCCCTCGTCGGATCCCGAGAGCAGGCTGAGCGCCAACGCCGTGCCGTCGACCATGAGCAGGGCTCCCAGCGCCGTTCCTCCCACGAGCGCCGCCGCCCGATACCAGGTGTTGCCCGGGGCCCTCCCATACAGAACCTCCCCGGAAAATCCGTCGATGACCACCTGAAAGGCGCGTCCGCGGTAGAGGTAGCGCCCCACCCAAAGCGGGAAGTACACGAGCCCCAACCGTTTGCCCAGCAACCGAACGTAGATCGACCCGATGCGATCGAGGTGCGCCGCGTGGCGCACCTCGGCCTCGAAGCTCTGTTGCGCCAGGCGTTCGCCTTCCGTGACTGATCCAACGGGCTCGAAGACCATGCCATCCGCGTGGAGCGCTGCCGGCTGGAACGGCTCCATCGCCCGCCCTTCGAGCCTCACCGCCTCGACCCCGAACTCGGCGACATCACAGGCGGCCGCGTTCCAGTTCATCGGCCTTTGGATTTTCACCTCGCGCGGCTCGTAGCGCCGGTGGTCGCCACTCCCCACCCGTTTTTCGCCCAGCACCCACCCGGCGGCGTTCGCCCACACCGACCAGAATGGGAGGTAGGCGGTGAATAACTCGGTAAGCCGAGACTTCGACGCCAAATCGGGCGCCCGATTCAGCCCGCGCAGGAAACCTCGCAACGACGCCAGCGCCCGTTCGCGGTCAATGCGGCGGGTCACCTGATACCGATAGACTCCTCGCTCGCCACGGACGAGCGATCGTTGGCTGCAGTAGGGGCAGATCACGATCCGAGTGCCTTCGGGGATCTCGAGGCGTCCCTGGCAGCTTGGGCAGGCGAGGCCGGTGATCGTCTCGGGCATCTTGTGTCCTCGCGCCAGCGGGTGCCGCTAGACGCGCGCCGCCACCCACGCGGCGAAGGCAAACAGGATCGGTGCGGCCACCAACCCCAGGCCGCCACACACTAGAAGGCCCAAACCCATTCCCTCCGAGCCGCCGGAGGCATACGCGATCAGCGGAGTCATCGAGAGACACAGGAACGTCCCGGCTGCGGCCGCCCCGGCGGCCAGGAAGGGGGCTTCCGCCTTGGCCGGGTAGATATTGGCAAAGACGGTTCCGGTGGCCGCCTCCACCAGAACGGTGTAGGCCCGGCCGTCATAGGTGTATTTGAAGGTGTAGAGGGGCAGGTGTACCAGCGCCGCCTCGGCGAGCTGTTCCCGAGCCACACCGCGCTCGGCGAGCCACCCAAGGACGGTGTCGAACGGCACCGTGGGCGGCACCGACTGGGCCTCCAGGCCGGCCTCATACTTGCGCAGGTCCCCGGCGGGCAGGCGGAGGCTCTTCAGCTCCGTCACCGAGGTCGCCGCCGCCGGCTCGAGCACCGCCTCCTCGCGGCCAGCGACCTTCTGGCGGACGTGCCAGACGGGGAAATACGCGAACGAGATCCCCGTCAACTGCGATTTGCGATCGAGGTCTTTGACGGTCTGGTTTCCTGCCATCCAGCGCGCCAGGGCAGCCTTCGCCTGCGCCTCGTCGAGCGTCGGCGCCAGATACCAGTGGAATACGATGCGGGACTTGTCGGCGTGGACGGCGGAACCGCAGAATGGGCAAGTGAGGAAGATCTGCCCTTCGTCGGGGTGAAGCTCCCCGCTGCA